>NZ_CALNWV010000026.1:0-34071 GCF_940793045.1 Neisseria sp. Marseille-Q2251 | reverse complement strand
TTTGGCGATTTCGGCGATGGTGCAGTGGCGGGACAGGTATTGGATGTGGTATCGTTCGTCTTGGGTCAGTTGTGTGTAGCTCATGGCAATCTTTCTTGCAGGAAAGGCCGTATGCTACCGCATACTGGCCTTTTCTGTTATGGAAAGTTGCACTTCAAATGCGAATCCGTCAGGGTTTACCAGTAGCCCAGCACTTTCCACCAGATAATGCCGATGGTGCCGAAAATCAGGATTTCGACCACGCTCATGATGAAGCCTGCTTTCCACCATTCGGTCATGCTGACATAGTTCGAGCCGTAGATGACGGGGGACGAGCCTGAAGCATAGTGGGTCAGCGACATCATGATGCCGGTGGCGGACGCCATAATCAGGGCGAACAACATCGGCGGTGCGCCCAAGGCGAGACCTGCGCCGTAGAAGGCGCCGAACATGGCGGTAACATGTGCCGTGCCGCTGGCGAAAACGTAGTGGGCGTAGAGGTAGGCAAGCGTCAGAAGGGCGCAACCGGCTTCCCAGCCCAAGCCGAGATGGGAAATGCCGCCCTGCATGGATTCGGACAGCCATGCAATCAGTCCCAATTTGTTGAGGAAGTTCGCCATCATCACCAATGCGGCAAACCAGACGATGGTGTCCCACGCGCCTTTTTCTTTCAGCGCGTCGTCCCAAGTCAGTACGCCGGTGAGCAGACACAGGGAGAGGCCGAGGAAAGTGGTGGCGGTGGCATCGACTTTTACGCCGAACAGCATTTCGGGAACGCCCGCCCACAAAAGCAGCAGAATCACGAAAATGCCGAGCATGATTTTTTCGTCGCGCTTCATCGCGCCCATTTCTTTCAGTTTTTCTTTGGCAAGGGCGGTCGCGTTAGGCGTTTGTTTGATTTCGGGCGGATACAGGAAATACAGTACCAGCGGCATCAGGAACATGGCAATCAGGCCGGGGACGACCATGGCGGCGAACCATGTGCCCCAAGAGAGGTGGATTTGCGAATCGGTGGCTTTGGCGACCAATTCGACGACCAGCGGATTGGGTGCGGTCGCGGTAACGAAGATGCAGCAGGTGATGATGTTGGCGTGGTAGTTGACCAGCGCGAGGTATTTACCGATTTTGCCTTCCGTGCCTTTTTCGGGGTCGGAATCGAAACTCAGGGCGATGGAGCGCATAATCGGATGCACGATGGCACCGCCGCGCGCAGTGTTACTCGGCGTTACCGGGCCGATGACCAAGTCGGCCAGTGCCAAGCTGTAACCTACGCCCAGCGTGCGTTTGCCGAAAAGGGAAATCAGAAGGTAGCCGATACGCATCCCCAAGCCGGTTTTCAACAAACCGCGTGAGATGATGATGGCGATACCGATCATCCAGATTAACGAGTTGTTGAGGCTGCTCAGAGCGTCTTTGGTTGCGTCGGCGGCTTTTTCGTTGGTCACGCCGGTCAGCGCGACCAAGGTAATGCCTAAAATCGCCATTGAGCCGATGGGCATGGCTTTGCCGATGATGCCAGCGATGATGCCGACGAACAACGCCAAAAGGTGCCATGCGTCGGGCGATACGCCCTGCGGCACGGGTATGACGAACCAGATAATCAGCGTCAGCGCGAGCGCAACCGCAGCAGGAATTGGCTTGAAGCCCATGTTGAGTCTCCTAGTTTGAGGTATTGGGGAAATTGGGTTTCAGACGACGTGTGCCTGATTTTGGTGGGAACAGGTCGTCTGAAACGTATTTGGCAGCAGTTGTTTTTTATGTTTTTCTTTTGAGTGTTTGGGTAATGCGTATTTTTTTGTTGCCATCTTTTTCAGACGACGTTTTCTTAAGGTTATTGCGTTTTGCCCTCTCCCTAACCCTCTCCCACGGGGAGAGGGGACAGATTGCAGAAAGTCCGATAATGGTCAATTTTCAGCACCATCATTCCCTCTCCCCGTGGGAGAGGGCTAGGGAGAGGGTAAAACCTCAGATTTAGCAGGTTCGGTTGTGAAACCCAACAAATACTTAAACCCTAATTCATCATGTTGGTTCATACAGGTATTTTTCAGACGACCCCCCATAATACAAAAGGTCGTCTGAAATCCTGTATCGAATTAATCCTGCTCCGCCGGCAGGCCGTACTCTTCGGGGAAGGTACGCAGCGAGCTTTGCAACACGGTAACCGCGCCGTCAATCAGGCCGCAGCGGCCGCTTCGGGGCAGCAGTTGGCACAGGCTTTGCAGGGCGCGGAGGTCGTCTGAAGTGCCGATGCCGGTATCCACGCGGTTGAGCAAGCGTGAAAGTTGGAACGTGCCGCCTTTGCACGGCGGGCATTGTCCGCATGAGTTGGACGCAAAAAATTCCACATACTCGGCCACTTTGCGCACCACGCTTGTTCCCTCGGAAATCACAATCATCGCGCCCGTGCCGAGGCTGGATTTGCGTTCGCGCACGGACACGAAGTCCAAAGGCACGTCCAAATCTTTCGCAGTCAGAAGCGTGTTTGACGGGCCGCCGGTGAAGACGGCTTTAAACGTGCGCCCTTCGAGCATACCGCCGCCGTGGTCGAAAATCAGCGATTGCAAGGTCGTGCCCATCGGCAGTTCGTACAGGCCCGGATTCAATACGTCGCCAGAGAGCGAGTAGAGTTTCGTGCCTGCGGCATCGCCCAAACCCAGCGATTTGTACCATTCCGCGCCTTTGGCAAGGATTTGCGGGATGTTGGCGAAGGTTTCGGTGTTGTTGATAAGGGTCGGTTCGCCCTCTACGCCGCTTTCGGCGGGGAACGGAGGCTTGCGGCGCGGGAACGGGAAACCGCCTTCCAACCATGAAATCACGGCGGTTTCTTCGCCGCCGATGTAGCGGCCTGAAGTTTCGACTAATTTCAGGTCTAAAGGTTTGCCCAGATAGTTTTCGATGCGGATGAACAAATCGCTTTTTTTCCACTGCTCGATGGCGGGTACGATGGCGGCGACGGATTCGGTCTGGTGCGGGTTGACGTACAGAATCGCTTTGTTGGCGCGGCAGGCGACGGCGGCAATCAGGACGCCCTCGATAACTTGGTGCGGCGTTTTCGCCAGCAACACGCGGTCTTTAAACGTACCCGGTTCGTCTTCGTTGGCATTGCAGACGACGTATTTGTCGCCGTGTTTGCTTTGGGCGGCGACGGCCGCCTCCCATTTGCGCCAGGTCGGGAAACCTGCTCCGCCCATGCCGCAGAGGTTGGCGTCTTGCAGCTTGGAAACGATGCTTTGAGGATCGGCAAGCGCCGCCAGCAGGCCTTCGCCGCCGCCGACTTTGCGCCACGCGGCCAAATCCGCGCCGACTTGGCGGGACGGGTGCAGTAAGTTTTGATTGGCTTGGTTCATGATTGTTGCTCCTGCAAACCGGCGTGTTCGCGCAAATCGAATTTGCCGTAGTCGGGATATAAAACGGGGGCTTTGATGTCGCTGGTCAGTCCGGCGCGGGTCATTTCGCGTTGCAGATCGTGGACGTGTCCGACACCGCCGCGTACTTTTTTCAGCGGCAGGCCGCAATTGGCGGCGGCTTTACCCGCGCGGCGGCCGAAGCTGATGATGTCCAAAAGCGCGTTGCCCATTAAGCGGTTGCGGCCGTGGATGCCGCCGGTTACTTCGCCGGCGCAATAGAGGCCTTCGACGCAGGTTGCGCCGTCGCCGTTGATTTCGACGCCGCCGTTTTGGTAGTGCAGGGTCGGATGAATCATTACGGGTTCGACGGCGGGGTCGATGCCGCATTTGTGGGCGACGTGGCCGAGCGTAACCAAACGGTTCAACACATCAGGATCGTTTTCAATCAGGCGCGGGGTGTCGAGGAACACGCCGACCTGTCCGTCGCGCACCACGCCGCGGCCTTCGCGGCACTCTCGCAAAATGGCGGCGGCAACGACGTCGCGCGGCTGCAATTCGTCAACGAAACGCTCGCCCAAGCCGTTGATCAGTTTCGTGCCTGCGGAACGCACGGCTTCGGAAATCAGCGCACCCGCCAAGTGTGGCGGATGGGCGACGCCGGTCGGATGGTATTGGAAGGAATCAATGTCGCGCAGTTTCGCGCCGATGCGGTATGCCATCACCAGACCGTCGGCGGTTGCGCCGTAGTGGTTGGAAGTGGAGAAACCCTGCAAATGCAGCCGTCCGCTGCCGCCGGTTGCCAAGACCACGGCTTTGGCGTGAACCAATACCAAAGAGCGTTTTTCCAAATCGTACAAAATCGCGCCGACGCAGCGGCCGTGTTCGTCCGACAATAATTCGATGGCGGGGTGGCGGTTGAGCTGGGTGATGTTTTCGTCGAGTTCGACCGCCTCGCGCAGTACGCGCATCATTTCGAGGCCTGTGAAGTCGCGGTAGCTCAGAATGCGCGGCACGGTCGTACCGCCCGCACGTTTGCGGCTCAACATGCCGTTGCTGTCCGCGCCTTTGGCAAGGTCGAAAGTCATGCCCAAGCCGATCAGCCAGCGGATGGCGGACGGCGCGTCGGTAACCATTTGCGCCACCAATTCTTTTTTGCCTGCGTTGTGGCCGCCTTTGATGGTGTCGTCAAAGTGCTGCTGCAAGCTGTCTTCCGCGCCGACTGCCGCCTGAATGCCGCCTTCGGCCATCACGGTATTGCTGTCGCCGATACGCAGCTTGTTCGCCATAATCACGCGCGCGCCTGCTTCGGTTGCAGACAATGCAGCTGCCGCGCCCGCACCGCCGCCGCCGATAACCAGCACGTCAGTGTTCAAATGTTCCGCGCCCGACAAATCATAGTCGTCAATCAGGGGATGACTGATCAGCAGTTTCGCCAAATCAGGATGGCAGTAATCGCCCGTGTTCGGACCGATGGGCAGTTTGACGCGCGCATTTGCCTGATAGTCGGGGTGAAACTGGCTCAACAATTCGTTTTTTTCCGGCAAGTCGCCGCGCAGTTCCAATGAGGAAGCGCGCAGGTTGGCAAGGGCGGTTTCGTAGTCTATGCCTTGGATTTCGTTCGCCATCACATTGCCTCCTCTTCAAATTTGACTTTCATTTTGCCGCTGTCGATTTCTTGCAGGCGGCGCATCAAATCCACCGGACGCAGCGTGCGCGCCGCTTTCATACGGCGGGCGAACAAGCCTAAGTGGTTCGGACGGATGTGTTCGGGGCAGGAAAGGGTGCAGAGGTTGCACATCACGCATTGATCAAAGGTCAGCGCAGCCGCGCCGAAATCGCCCGATACCACTTGCGCTACGCCGTTTTCCACTTCCAAACCTTTGGGGCAGGCTCTGTTGCAGCCGCCGCAATGACGGCAGTGTTGCGCTTCGGGGAAGGCTTTGGCGGTGTCGTCCAGCCAGTTCCAGCCGTCGCCGACCTCGCTCACGTCGTAATATTGGATATGCTCGGGAATGAAGTAGTCCAAGAAGCTGACCTGCATCCCTTCTTCGACTTTGGTTTCACACGCCAATGCAGTCGTTACCTCGTGCTCGCCTTCCTTGCGGATCATGCAGCGGCACGAACCGCACACGCCTTGCCCCATACAGCCGACGTTGGCAGTAATCGCGCTGCCTGAACGGGCATAGGCCTGAATGATTGACGAGTCGGCGGAGGCTTTGACCTCGTGGCCGTCTATGGTCAGGGTTAACAAGTTTTCACTCATGGTAGTGTCCTGTGGAATGAGATAGGGGAAATTGGATGTGTGTATTTTTATTACAAATTTTTTAGAAGTGCGGATATTTTTGGGAAATATCTTATAAATCAATGTCTGAATGTCTTTTATCAGTGTATCAGAATTTGGATTTCTTGATGATGGCGGAGCTGTGAAGGTAGGATAGGGGCAGTTTATGAGCACAAAACAGCAGTTTTCAGACGACCTTTACGCCATCTTGTTATTTTGTAAGATAAAATAGACGTACGATAAAAGAATAAGAGTTAAAGACCGTTTTGAGATACGAGTAAATATCATTATTAAGCAATTAATATGAAAGTATATATCTATGTATTTATTAGATAAATTTGCAAAGTGTAAGCAAATGAAAATGATGTTATAAAATTTCAGAAAAATAACTAAGTTTGACTTCTATCAAAAATCATCATGGGTAGAATGACACGGCTTTTACATTTGTGTATGGTGGAAAAAAGAAGGATAGGTCGTCTGAAAAGTAATTGTTTCTTTTTAAATTCATGTTATTAGTAAGGTTCATTGCGGCGGTGAAACCGAAGTTTTCAGACGACCCCTTACGCTTTGAACTATCATTTTGCTTGTAGTTTTATTTCTATCAGTGAAAATTGCCGACAATATCCGTTATCATCATCCGAGTAGAATGATGGGTTATTAAGTTTTATAAGAATCAATTAATTATAAAAATTATATTGTCGCCCATAGCGATTGACAGCACTATTACACCGATTAAGGTCGTCTGAAAACGACATCTATAAAAAGTGAACAAACCCTCCCTACCATGAGAAAAGGAACACAATCATGACCGTCATCAAGCAAGAAGACTTTATCCAAAGTATCTGCGATGCCTTCCAATTCATCAGCTATTACCATCCGAAAGACTACATCGACGCGCTCTATAAGGCGTGGCAGAAGGAAGAAAATCCCGCCGCCAAAGACGCGATGACGCAGATTTTGGTCAACAGCCGTATGTGTGCGGAAAACAACCGACCCATCTGCCAAGATACCGGTATCGCAACCGTCTTTCTCAAAGTCGGCATGAACGTCCAATGGGATGCGGATATGAGCGTGGAAGAGATGGTTAACGAAGGCGTGCGCCGCGCCTACACTTGGGAAGGCAACACCCTGCGCGCGTCCGTCCTCGCCGATCCTGCCGGCAAACGCCAAAACACCAAAGACAACACCCCCGCCGTCATCCACATGAGCATCGTACCGGGCGACAAAGTCGAAGTAACCTGCGCGGCAAAAGGCGGCGGCTCTGAAAACAAATCCAAACTCGCCATGCTCAATCCTTCCGACAACATCGTCGATTGGGTATTGAAAACCATCCCGACCATGGGCGCGGGCTGGTGTCCTCCCGGCATCTTGGGCATCGGTATCGGCGGTACGCCCGAAAAAGCCGTGCTGATGGCAAAAGAATCCCTGATGAGCCACATCGACATTCAAGAGTTGCAGGAAAAAGCCGCGTCAGGTGCAGAATTGTCCACCACCGAAGCCCTGCGCCTCGAACTCTTTGAAAAAGTCAACGCGCTGGGCATCGGCGCACAAGGTTTGGGCGGACTGACCACCGTATTGGACGTCAAAATCCTCGATTACCCGACCCATGCCGCATCCAAACCGATTGCCATGATTCCGAACTGCGCCGCCACCCGCCACGTCGAATTCGAATTGGACGGCTCCGGTCCGGTCGAACTGACCCCGCCGCGCGTTGAAGACTGGCCCGATTTGACTTACAGCCCCGACAACGGCAAACGCATCGATGTCGACAAACTGACCAAAGAAGAAGTTTCCGGCTGGAAAACCGGCGACGTATTGCTGCTGAACGGCAAAATCCTCACCGGCCGAGATGCTGCGCACAAACGCCTCGTCGATATGCTCGACAAAGGCGAAGAGTTGCCTGTCGATTTCACCAACCGCCTGATTTACTACGTCGGCCCCGTCGATCCGGTCGGCGACGAAGTAGTCGGCCCGGCAGGTCCGACCACCGCCACCCGCATGGACAAATTCACCCGCCAAATGCTCGAACAAACCGGCCTCTTGGGCATGATCGGCAAATCCGAGCGCGGCGCAGCCACCTGCGAAGCCATCGCCAACAACAAAGCCGTGTACCTCATGGCAGTCGGCGGCGCGGCATACCTCGTGGCAAAAGCCATCAAATCTTCCAAAGTCTTGGCGTTCCCCGAATTGGGCATGGAAGCGGTTTACGAGTTTGAAGTCAAAGACATGCCCGTAACCGTCGCCGTGGACAGCAAGGGCGAGTCCATCCACGCCACCGCCCCGCGCAAATGGCAGGCAAAAATCGGCATCATCCCCGTCGAGTCCTAATGACTTGATGCCAGGTTGAAAAAGGTCGTCTGAAAACTTGAAACAGGGTTTGAACTGGCCCCCAAATCTTGGACACTCATAAAAGCCTATTCAGGCGCTCTGTGCAAGCTGGGTTCTGTATGCGACAGGACTCAGCTTTTTCAATTTCAAACTGCAACGCTCCCGGTTGTAGTAATCCATATAGTCATCTATCTGCTTCATCAATTCGTCCACCGTCAATTCACCTGCGTTATAGAAACACTCCGTCTTCAACACCGCAAAGAAGCTTTCCATCGGCGCATTGTCCCAGCAGTTCGCCTTACGCGACATGCTTTGAACCATGGAATGCTCCGCAAGCAATTCCCTATACCCCGCCGTACGGTACAGCACACCTTGGTCGGAATGCAGCATCGTTCCCTTATCAGTCAGACGGGGGGCGGCTTTTTCGAGCATTTCCTTCACCATTTCGCTGTTAGCATTGCGGCTCATGGCGTAGGCGACGATTTCTCGGTTGAACAAGTCCAAGATTGGCGAGAGGTACAGTTTGCCGTCCTTTCCTTTGAGTTCGGTCACGTCGGTCAGCCATTTTTCGTTGGGCTTTCGGGCTTTGAACCGGCGTTTGAGGAGGTGTTCCGATATCTCGCCCATGGCGGGATGGCGGTAGGCTTTTTTCGCCCGTATTTTGGCTTTCAGCCCCATCTGTTTCATCAACCGAGCTGCTTTTTTGCGGTTCCAATCCAATGCTGCGGCAATGCGCCTTTGTCCGTATCGCCCTTTATGCCGTTCGTAGATTTCGGCGATAAGGGCTTTGTCGGCTGCGTCGGGGTCGGGTCGGTCTTGATGGTGGTAGTAAAAGCTGCTTTTGGGCAGGTTTGCGATGTGCAGCAGGTATTTGAGCGGGTGTTGCGCCCTCAGTGCTTGGACGGTTTGGCTTTGTCCTTTTCGGTCCGCTTTTGGCTGAGGGCTTTTAACTCCTTTAGGTAGGCGACCTTTGCGCGCATATAGCACAACTCTTCGATAAGCTCTGCCTGTGTTTTTTCGTTGTCGGGTTTGTCGGCGATGAAGGGGTTTTTGCGGTGGTCGGTCATGGTTTTGGATTGGGGATGTTCGAGTGCGCCGATGCCGCCTTCTTGATAGGCACGTATCCATCGCCGCAGGTGGGTTCGGGAGATGCCGTAGTGGTCTGCAGTACGCTGTTGGCTGCGTATATGCAGGTAGTGAAGTACGGCTTGGTATTTGAAGTGTAATGTATATTTGCTCATAAAAAAACTGCACCTTGTGAGTTGGAGGGGGGATGTCCAACTTTTGGGGTGCAGTTCAGTTTTCAGACGACCTTTAATTTGTTTGGAAACATTACGATTGCAAGGGTAGAGGAATGAACGGCAAAGCAATATGGCGGACAAGTCTTGATAAAGAACAAGCATCGCCCCGCCCCGACTGCAGAAGCAGCCGAAATATGTTATAAATAGCCCCTTCTACCTACCTCAAATTGGAGCATACGACATGGAATTGGTATTTATCCGCCACGGACAAAGCGAATGGAACGCGAAAAACCTGTTTACAGGCTGGCGCGACGTGAAACTGAGCGAGCAGGGGCTTGCCGAGGCCGCCACCGCTGGTAAAAAACTGAAGGAAAAAGGCTACGAGTTCGACATCGCCTTCACTTCCGTCCTGACCCGCGCGATTAAAACCTGCAACATCGTTTTGGAAGAATCCGACCAACTGTTTGTGCCGCAAATCAAAAGCTGGAGGCTGAACGAACGCCACTACGGCCAACTGCAAGGTTTGGACAAAAAACAAACCGCCGAAAAATACGGCGACGAGCAAGTCCACATCTGGCGCCGCAGCTACGACACCCTGCCGCCGCTGCTCGACCCGAAAGACCCGTTCTCCGCGCACAACGACCGCCGCTATGCCAACCTGCCCGCCGATGTCATCCCCGACGGAGAAAACCTGAAAGTTACTTTGGAGCGCGTATTGCCGTTCTGGGAAGACCAAATCGCCCCCGCGCTTCTGAGCGGCAAACGCGTCTTGGTCGCCGCACACGGCAACTCCCTGCGCGCACTGGCAAAACACATCGAAGGCATTTCCGACGAAGACATTATGGGCTTGGAAATCCCGACCGGTCAGCCGCTGGTGTACAAATTGGACGACAATTTGAAAGTGGTTGAAAAATTCTATCTGTAAGCTTTTTCGGATAAGGCAAAAGGTCGTCTGAAAACTCGGATTCGGGTTTTCAGACGACCTTTTGATTGTGAGAAACGCTTGAAATATAAAGTTTGAGGGAGCTAAAGGCAAAAAACAGCCCGGTCAAAAATGACCGGGCTGTTGAATTTTTGGTCGGAGTGAAAGGATTCGAACCTTCGACCCCTTGCACCCCATGCAAGTGCGCTACCAGACTGCGCCACACTCCGACTCGATAAGTTTCAGATTATAGTTTTCTTGTCCGGCTTTGGCAAGCGTAAGGCAGGGCGGTTTGGGCTATCTGTTTGAAGCGGCTTTGAATTTGTTTGGCGTCAGGGAGGGTAGGGCTGCGAAATGGTTCATACTTGATTGGAAGCCGCGATGTTTTCAGACGATCTTGGGGTAAACGGATGTGGCGGAATTTAATGGCTGCTATATAATCTCAGCTTTGATTTTTAATGAAAAAACAGGGCTGATGGACAATATTTTGCATGAATTGTTTGCGCGTCAGGCGTTTACGTCTAGCTTGGTAGAGCGCAATTTCGGACAGGTTTCGGGCTGGATTGAGCTGGTCGGCGTATTGATACTGATGGCGGTAGCATTTTGGTTGTCAAACCGACTAAAAAACCGTTATTTCTTTGCGGAACAAGGTAACTTCGCGCTATTGCGGCATATAGGCAGGCGGATTTTGTGGCCGGTGCTGATGATGATTTTCGGTGCGGCGGCTTTGTTTGTCTGCAACCTGACGGAGTTTCGCCCGGTATGGCTGCATCTGCTGATTTTGGCGGCGCGCTGGATGATTCTGATTCGGGTCAGCGTGGCGGTTGTTCATGCCGCTTTGCCGCAGAACAAACTGACCGACTGGCTGGAAAAATCGGTCTCCATGGTTTTGTGGGTAGGCTTCGTGCTTTGGCTGTCGGGCTTGGATGATAAGATTTTGGCGATGCTCGACGGCATCAGCTTCTCGGTCGGTTCGGGCAAACTGAGCCTGTTGATGATTTTGAACGGGATTTTGTGGGTCGGGCTTCTGATGATAGGCGCGTCGTGGTTGGCGCGTTTTATCGGCGAGCGTTTGGAGAAAAGCAGCCTGGACAATAATCTGTCCATGATTTTGTCCAAAATCATCAAAACGGTGATGATGGTTTTGGCGGTCTTGATTGCGCTGCCGCTGGTGGGGATTGATTTGACGGTATTGTCGGTGTTCGGCGGTGCGTTGGGTGTCGGTATCGGTTTCGGCCTGCAAAAAGTGGCGAGCAACTACATTTCAGGCTTTATCATTTTGGGCGACCGCTCCATCCGTATGAACGACCGTCTGACGGTCAATAACTTTACCGGCTATGTCACTAAAATTACTTCGCGTTTTGTCGTGCTGCGCAATGCCAACGGTACGGAGGCGCTGATTCCGAACGAGACGTTCGTTACCTCGATGGTGGTCAACGAATCTTATACCAGCCGCGAATTGCAGCAGGCGTTCAATATACAGGTTGCCTATCATTCCGACTTGATTAAGGCGCTGGACATCATTAAAAGTGCAGCCGCCGCACAGCCGCGTGTTTCCAAACATCCCGCGCCTTTGGCGGTGGTGACCAATTTCGGCGACAACGGTATCGATTTGCGCGCGACTTATTGGGTGAAAGACCCGGAAAACGGTTTTGCCGCGCTGCAATCGGCGATTTTTCTGGATATTTGGCGGCAGTTTAACGAACACGACATCGAATTCCCTTATCCGCAACGCGAAGTCCGCATCCTGAACGAAGAACAGTCGCCGAGCAATATTGCCATGATTAAGGCGGGAATGCAGGCGCGCAGCGATACCAAATCTGATCCCGCGATGGACGCTGCCGGAGACGATTGATGGCAAAGCCCTTGAAGTATCCCGTGTCCGCGCTGGTGGTTTTGCATGATGCCGACGGCAATATCCTTCTAATCGAACGCACTTCGCCGCCAGGTTTTTGGCAGTCGGTAACCGGCAGCATCGAGCCGGACGAAACCATAGAGGAAACCGCCAAACGCGAAGTCTGGGAGGAAACCGGCATCCGCCTTGCGGACGGACAGCTCTGCAACTGGCACGACAGCACGGTTTACGAAATCTACCATCATTGGCGGCACCGCTATCCCAAAGGCGTGTTTGAAAACCGCGAACACATCTTTTCCGCCGAAATCCCGCGCGATACGGCGATTGTGTTGCAACCCGACGAACACGTCGCTTACGGATGGTTCGGCATAGAAGAAGCGGCGGAAAAAGTGTTTTCCCCGTCGAACAAAAGGGCAATTTTGGAATTGGGGAAAAGGTTGGGTTTGAGCGTTTGAAGGATGACGGCGCATAGAGAGCAGGCAAACGGGGTTAAAGGATAATAGACAGTCTCTTTTATATCTAATAAAATAAACGATAATTGTTATTGATTAAATTTGGTAACATCAAACCGTAAAGGTCGTCTGAACGTTCGGCTTTTTGATTGAAAGCCCTTAAATCCTTTGTTCAAACGGCCTTTTCCATATTTTCGTTTTCTATCTGCTTGGAGAATCCATGTTACGCCTGACTGCTTTAGCCGTATGCTGCGCCCTTGCCTTGGGTGCGTGTTCGCCGAAAGATTCCGCTTCCAACCAAAATGCCCAAACCGCTTCCGCAACCCAAACCGAAGGCGCGGGCTTGACCATCAAAACGACGCGCGGCGACGCGAAAGTGCCGCAAAATCCCGAACGCATCGCCGTTTATGACTTGGGTATGCTCGACACGTTAAGCAAATTGGGCGTGAAAACCGGTTTGTCTGTCGATAAAAACCGGCTGCCTTATTTGGACGAATATTACAAAACAACGAAACCTGCCGGTACGCTGTTCGAGCCGGATTATGAAGCGCTTAACGCCTACAAACCGCAGCTCATCATCATCGGCAGCCGCGCAGCCAAAGCGTTTGACAAGTTGAACGCCATTGCGCCGACCATCGAAATGACCGCTGATACCGCCAACCTCAAAGAAAGTGCCAAAGAGCGTATCGACGCTTTGGCGCAAATCTTCGGCAAACAGGCGGAAGCCGACAAGCTGAAGGCGGAAATCGACGCGTCTTTCGAAGCCGCGAAAACCGCCGCGCAAGGTAAAGGCAAAGGTTTGGTGATTCTGGTCAACGGCGGAAAAATGTCCGCCTTCGGCCCGTCTTCACGACTGGGCGGCTGGCTGCACAAAGACATCGGCGTTCCAGCCGTTGACGAAGCCATCAAAGAAGGCAGCCACGGTCAGCCCGTCAGCTTCGAATACCTGAAAGAGAAAAATCCAGATTGGCTGTTTGTCCTCGACCGCAGCGCCGCCATCGGCGAAGAAGGGCAGGCGGCGAAAGACGTGTTGAACAATCCGCTTGTAGCCGAAACGACTGCGTGGAAAAAAGGACAGGTGGTTTACCTCGTTCCCGAAACCTACTTGGCGGCGGGCGGCGCGCAAGAATTGCTGAACGCGTCCAAGCAGGTTACCGACGCGTTTAATGCGGCGAAATAAGCAAACAAGTTGCTTTGAACAATCAAAAGGTCGTCTGAAAACCAGCATTGCGGGTTTTCAGACGACCTTTTGATTTATAGTGGATTAACTTTAAACCAGTACGGCGTTGCCTTGCTTTGCCGTACTGTCTGTACTGTCTGCGGCTTCGTCGCCTTGTCCTGATTTAAATTTAATCCACTATACAACTGCGTTTCTTAATCTGCCAACAGGTTTTCAAGCCCAAAAATCGCGCGGCGGGTCGAGGACGGGTTTGACGATGCCGGTGCGGATGGCGAAGTCGCCGAAACCTTCGTCGTCGAGGCGGTTTTGCGCCCAGTTGCCGACCCAGCCGTTGACGATTTCGAGGATTTCGGGTTCGGTGATGTTTTCTTTAAAGAGACGCGGGATGCGGGTGCCTTCGCGGTTGCCGCCTGCGTAGAGGTTGTAGCGGCCGACGGCTTTGCCGACCAAGCCGATTTCGGCGAGCATGGCGCGGCCGCAGCCGTTGGGGCAGCCGGTTACACGCAAAACGATGTATTCGTCTTCCAAGCCGTATTTGGCGAACATTTCGTCGATTTTGTCGGAGAACGACGGCAGGAAGCGTTCGGCCTCCGCCATCGCCAGCGGGCAGGTCGGCAGGGCGACGCACGCCATCGAGTTTTCGCGCTGGATGGTGATGGATTTGCTGATTAAGCCGTGTTCTTTGGCGATTTTGTCTATGGTGTCTTTCAGTTCGGGCGGAACGTTGGCGACGACGAGGTTTTGGTTGGCGGTCAGGCGGAAGTCGCCGGGGTGGATTTTGGCAATTTCGCGCACGCCGGTTTTCAACGGTCTGCCGGGATAGTCGAGCAGGCGGCCGTTTTCGATGAACAGGGTCAGGTGCCAGTTGCCTTCGAGTCCTTTAACCCAACCGATGTGGTCGCCGCGATGAGTGAAGGCGTAGGGGCGGATGGGTTCGAACTTGATGCCCATGCGCTTTTCGACTTCTTCTTTGAACACTTCGACGCCGACGCGCTGGAGGGTGTAGCGGGTACGCGCGGCTTTGCGGTCGCTGCGGTTGCCCCAGTCGCGCTGGGTGCTGACGACGGCTTCGGCGGCGTTGAGGGTGTATTCGAGGGGGACGAAGCCGAATTCGTAGGAGGTGTTGGGGTAGGTTTTGGTGTTGCCGTGTTCGCTGGACAGTCCGCCGCCGACAAGGACGTTGAAACCGACAAGTTTGCCGTTTTCTTCGATAGCGACGAAGCCTAAGTCGTTGGAATGGATATCTACATCGTTGTCAGGCGGGATGACGACGGCGGTTTTGAATTTGCGCGGCAGGTAGGTTTTGCCCAAAATCGGTTCGACATCGTCGGCGATTTCTTTGTTGCGCGGCTCGGTCGGTTCGGTGGTGAACACTTTTTCGCCGTCCAGCCAGACATCGGCGTATGCCATGGTGCGCGGCAGAAGGTGCATACTGATGCGTTTCGCCCATTCGTAGGCTTCTTGGTGCAGCGGGCTTTGAACGGGATTGCTGGTGCAGAGGACGTTGCGGTTGACGTCGCTGGCGGTGGCGATGGAATCGAGGCCGAGTTTGTGCAGGGACTGGTGCGCCAGTTTCAAATCGGTTTTTAAAATGCCGTGGTATTGGAAGGTTTGGCGGTTGGTCAGGCGGATGGAGCCGTAAATGGTGTGGTCGCCGGCAAATTCGTCTATGCCCAGCCACTGCGCCGGCGTGATGATGCCGCCGGGCAAGCGGCAGCGCAACATCATGTTTTTTAAGGGTTCGAGTTTTTGGTCGGTACGCTCGGCACGGATGTCGCGGTTGTCCTGCTCGTACATGCCGTGGAAACGGATGAGTTGGAAATTGTCGGCGGTAAAGCCGCCGGTAAAGTCGTCGGTCAAATCGTCTTTGATGGTACCGTGCAGATAGTCGCTGCGGTCTTTCAGGGCTTCGTTGCCGGAAAGCGGGGTGTCGGGCAGCTTGGCGCGCGGGTCGGCGGTAGTAGTCATAGGGTGCTCCTTATTCTCAGTTTGGAGCTACTTTAATCAGGTCGTCTGAAAATGGGAAAGAATGGTTTGTTCGATTTAAAGATGATTTCGTTATATGAATCTGATGTTTTCAGACGACCCCGGGTAATCTAAATTTTGCCAATCGCACTGTTTGTTTGGAAGCCAACACATTCATTTCAAAGTCAAGTTAAGCTATAATACCCGCCGACACATACCATCTCTCCCACCTTATCCCATGCAACTTACCGCCGTCGGACTCAACCACCAAACTGCGCCTTTGAGTATACGCGAGAAGCTGGCATTCACCGCAGAAAGCCTGCCCGAAGCCGTCCGCAACCTTGCTCGAAGCAAAGCAGCGAAGGAGGCAGTAATTCTATCGACCTGCAACCGCACCGAGCTTTACTGCGTCGGCGAAACCGAGCAAATCATCGAATGGCTGGCGCAATATCACAACCTGCCCGCCGAAGAAATCCGCCCCTATCTTTATACCTTGGACAACAACGAAACCATCCGCCACGCTTTCCGCGTCGCCTGCGGATTGGATTCTATGGTATTGGGCGAGCCGCAGATTTTGGGACAGATTAAAGATGCCGTGCGTGTCGCACAAGAGCAAGAAAGCATCAATACCAACCTCAACGCATTGTTTCAAAAAACGTTTGCCGTTGCCAAAGAAGTGCGTACCGACACCGCTGTCGGCGAGAATTCCGTTTCGATGGCTTCCGCATCCGTCAAGCTTGCCGAGCAGATTTTTCCCGATATCTGCGACCTGAACGTTCTATTTATCGGCGCGGGCGAAATGATTGAATTGGTCGCCACCTATTTCGCCGCCAAAAATCCCAAACTCATTACCGTTGCCAACCGTACTTTGCCGCGCGCCCAAGAGTTGTGCGACAAACTCGGACTGAATGCTGAGCCTTGTCTGCTGACAGAGTTGCCCGATATCTTGCACGAATACGATGTCGTCGTTTCCTCTACCGCCAGTCAGCTGCCTTTGGTCGGCAAAGGCATGATAGAACGCGCCTTGCGCCTGCGTCTCAATATGCCCATGTTCCTGCTCGACCTTGCCGTTCCGCGCGATATCGAAGCCGAAGTAGGGGAGTTGAATGACGCTTATCTCTACACCGTCGACGACATGATGGGCATCGTTCAAAACGGCAAGGAAGCCCGCCAAAAAGCGGCTGCCGCAGCCGAAGCCATGGTGGAAGAGAAGGTTGGCGAGTTTGTCCGCCTGCAACAAAGCCGCCAAAGCGTCCCACTTATCCGCGCCCTGCGTGACGAAGGCGAACGCGCCCGCAGGCAGGTTTTGGAAAATGCGATGAAACAGCTTGCCAAAGGCGCATCGGCGGAAGAAGTGCTGGAGCGGCTCTCTATCCAACTGACCAACAAACTCCTCCACTCGCCCACTCAAACCCTCAATAAAGCCGGCTCGGAAAACAGTAATCTGGTCGATGCTGTTGCCCAAATTTATCAATTGGATCAACACGATTAACGATTAGAAAGGTCGTCTGAAATTTTCAGACGACCTTTCCGTATGTTTATCTGCCTTATCGGTTAAATCCCAAAATTTCCTTGAAAACTATCCCTACTATGCAGACACTTTATCTCGCCTCCGGCAGCCCGCGCCGCCGTGAAATCCTTGAAAACTTAGGCTACCAAATTCAACGCATTCCCGCCGATATCGATGAAACGCCGTTTCCTGACGAAAATGCCGCCGATTATGTTCAGCGTATGGCGAACGAAAAGAACGCCGCTGCCGTTGCGCAATGGTTTGCAAAACATGATACGCCGCCCGAATTTCCCATTCTGACCGCTGATACTACCGTTGCCTATCAAAACCATATCCTCGGCAAACCCGAAACCAAAGAGCATGCCGCCGCAATACTTGGGCGGCTGTCAGGGCAAACCCATCAAGTGCTGACCGCCGTATGCGTTTATTGGCAAGGCGAAACGCGCAGCGTCTTACAAACCAGTGATGTGCGTTTCAAAACCTTATCCTATGACGAAATCTCCGCTTACATTCAAAGCGGCGAACCGATGGATAAAGCCGGTGCATACGGAATCCAAGGCTTGGGAGGCATGTTTGTCGAGCATTTGCAAGGCAGCTTTACCGGCGTGATGGGGCTGCCCGTTTATGAAACCGTCGGTTTATTGAAGCAATTTGAGTTGTCTGTTCCGCCTTTTTTCTGAGATTCGGGCTGCTCAGTTGCAGTAAAAACCATCAATCTTCTTTGTTTGTCTTTATGGCTGTATTTTGTAGATTTAGAAAGAGTAAAAAGAAAATGAAAAAAATCGGTTTGTATTTATTAATAATGCTGTTTCCTGTGTCAGTAAGCGCCAATAATTACGAACAAATTGGAGATAAAAGGCAATCGATTGAAATAAATAATTTTTTTAGTGACGTAAAGAAGGAAAATATTACCTCTTATGAGGAGGGCGATTTTATTGTCGTTAGTGTTGATGATTTTGGCGGAAGATTTTATGAAGAATATTACATCAAAAAGACTGGGAAGTTATTAATTTTAGATAAATTAAAAACTATTAGTCTGTATAAGGAAGACTTTGACGTTAAATCTTTAGAGTGCAGAAAAAATATCCATAAGCCCATAAAAGATTATGATAGGCAGGCTGTTTTAAAGATGCATGGTGAGAAATGTAGAACGTTTTATGCGGTTGAAAATACATTAGACGATTTAGAAGAGTATGTTAAAAATTACTCGGATTTTGATATAGACAAAAGTAGAATGGATTGGTATCTAGGCAGATATCCGATGAATCAGAAAAATATTACAACTTATAATAATATTGCATTTTATCTTAGTAATCATAACAATTACAAACCTGCAATATATCTCTTACATAAAATTATTAAGGCATTCCCAGACAGAACTGTTGCATACTTAAATCTTGCAGATGCGTATTGGGATTCAAAAGATAAACGAAATGCGAAAATCTTTTATAAAAAATACCTCTCTCAAATAAATAACAAGGGGGAGAACGTCTCTATTCCTTCTCGAGTATCCAAAAGAATAGCTCAATAAATCTTATGACGGATTGAGGTTTTGTATTTGAAACAGCTGTGATAAACCGTAGATTTGGATAATTCTCAGTCATGATAAAAGGTCGTCTGAAAACGCTAACTTGGTTTTCAGACGACCTCTTTGTTTGTCCACTTACGTCAATTACTCAAGCGATAACGCGGATGTTTTGTCTGTCTCGTTTGAATTTAATTTTTAATATAGACGGCAGCAGGTTGTCGAAATACCAGTGTCCGTTCGGCAGCTCTAAAGCGCCTCCGGCGCAGCGCATGATGACGCTGTGGCCTGATAATTCGTCTGTTTCCGTGATTTCCACTTCATGCACTTTCCCCCAGTCGGCAACAGGCAGCTTGGATGCCATGGCATGAATTCGGGTATTTTGTTCTTCGATTCCGTCACCTTTATGGCATGTTCCATCGCATTTTCCGACGGCATGTACGGGACATGACGTTCCTTTTGCATGACTGACCGGCAAAATGTTTAAGGCATCGGGACAGAAATTATGTTCTTGCGCCCAGATGTTCAATGCGCGTTTTGCCGCTTTTTTGTGGATAAACAAACCGTAAGGGCGGGTGGTGCTGCTGCCGTTGTCTAGCGGCACAATTCGTGCCTTCAGTACGCCATGTTCGTCGGGGATGAACTTAACGGTCATAAATGTTTTGGGATTCAGTTGCTTGAGGGGAAATGGTGCAGATAACTCCTCTTGATATTCCTGCATAACCTGCGCTTTCAACCACAAGGCATGCAGGCTCCCTACTGCGGGGATGAATTTCACATCTGCGGCATTTTGAATATAGTGCAAGCCTTCTTTGCTGTGGAGTAGGGCGGCGATTTCGCTATACGTTTTTTCATACGCCTCTAAGGAATACACTTTTTCTGAATGGTCAAACCACACCAGCACGCCCTCGGTATCAGGTAATGAATAGAGTTTTGCAGCTAAAGAATCGGATAGCTGCGTCGGCAGCATTTTCGGATTCATCAGAGCGCGGCAGTGATTGTCCCATTCTTCCGAGGTTTTCTCTTTCAGACTGTGTTCCAAATAATCGGCAAGCGCCAAAACATCTGCCAATGCACGATGCCGCTCGTCCGTTTGGATACCCATCCTGCTGATAATGCTGTCAAGATTGTGTTTATAAAATTGAGGGTATAGGCGGCGAGACAGTTGGACGGTGCACAACGCCGGAGCGGCAAAATCAATGCCTGCCCGACAAAATTCATGACGCAGGAAGGTGTAGTCGAAACGGCTGTTGTGTGCGACGATCAATGCCCCGCGAAGCAAAGGCAGTATATCGGAGGCAATTTGGTCGAAAGCGGGAGCCTGCGCCACCATTTCGTTGGTAATGCCGGTCAGTTGGATGACAAATTCAGGAATCGGCTTCCCTGGGTTGATCAATTGTTCGTAATGTTCTACCCGGCCGTTTTCAAAGCGCAGAAAAGCAATTTCCGTCACCCTGTCTTGATACAGATTGCCGCCGGTAGATTCTAAATCAACGACCACAACAGGTCGCTTCAATCGAGTAAAAGCTTCCGATAATCTCAACCAGCGAGAAAGATGAAACATCCTAAATTCCTGAAAATTCACACAACAGGGCAGTATTCTACACTTTGCCTGTCGTTTATCCAAGAAAACCCTTGACAAGCCCTGTATGGGAAAATATAATTCGAATCTTTCTTTCAGTGCACCCGTAGCTCAGTTGGATAGAGTATCTGGCTACGAACCAGAGGGTCGGGCGTTCGAATCGCTCCGGGTGCGCCAATAGAAAATTTCTGCGCCCATCGTCTAGCGGTCAGGACATCGCCCTTTCACGGCGGTAACCGGGGTTCGATTCCCCGTGGGCGTGCCAGATTTTGACAAGCCCCTGATTTTTCAGGGGCTTGTCTTTTTTGTATCTCCGAAAAAGATAAAACTCTGGTTGTTTGTGGTCATAAATGTTTAGATATATCAACCAGATATTTTTTTGATTAGGTTGGCGGTACAATAGTCGAACTTTGAAATGATGAAACTTTTGTTTGCCTGCTTATGAAAAATCCGAAAATTATCTTCTTCGATATTGATGATACCCTCTATCAAAAATATACCGATACGCTAAGACCTTCAGTTCATCAAGCTATGATGGCATTGAAAGAGAAGGGGATATTGACTGCGATTGCAACAGGTCGTCCTCCTGCGGCTATTCCGAAAAAAGTGCGGGAGCTTATCCGTGAAAGCGGAATCGATATGTTGGTGACCATTAATGGGCAATATACGTCGTTTCACGGGGAAGTGTTGCAGGAATATCCGATGGACTCTGCGAATATGATGGAAATATGCGCGTTGTTGGACAATAAAAAGATTGATTACGCCTTCGTGAATAACAATGAAATCGCAGTTTCCCGTTCTTCATCACTTATCAAAGATACGTTAGCGCATATTTTCCCCAATTATTTGGTGGATAAAGAATATTTTCAGCGCGCAAAAGTGTATCAAATGCTGATCTTTGCAGATTCAAATCAAGAACGTGCCATTGAAGATGAAATTCAACAAAACGGGTTTAAATTGGTTCGTTGGCATGAATCTGCTTTGGATATGCTCCGTGCTGAAGGTTCTAAGGCAAGAGGAATTGCTCATGCGGTAGGTAAGCTGGGGATTGAAATGAAGGATGTTATGGCATTTGGCGACAGCTTCAACGACTTGGAAATGTTGTCTACTGTCGGATTCGGGGTGGCAATGGGCAATGGGGAAGCTGAGGCAAAGGCTGTGGCAAAATTTGTATGTCCAAGCGTGGACGAGGATGGGGTGTTGCGGGGATTGCAGGAATTGGGCGTTATCGAATAAATATAGTGGATTAACTTTAAACCAGTACGGCGTTGCCTCGCCTTGCCGTACTATCTGTACTGTCTGCGGCTTCGTCGCCTTGTCCTGATTTAAATTTAATCCACTAAGGTTGTCTGAAATTTCAGACGACCTTACGAGAAAGGGTTGATAATGGTGATACGGCATTTCTGTTCTACTGCCAGTATATCCTGAGTAAAACAAAAGACTGCTTCGTTTGTTGCGGTCTTTTGTTTTATACGGCAGAGGGTGTTGATTAGTTATCCAGTTTGCCGATGATTTCATTTAACGCTTTTTGCCAATCGGATGCCTTGATGCCGCATTCGTTTTCAATTTTTTGGCAGTCCATAATGCTGTAAGCAGGACGCAGGGCGGGTAAGGGGTATTGGTCGGTCGTAATCGCGTTCAGTTGCGGAATTTTGAACTGTGGGTCGTGTTGTTGAGCCGTTTGAAAAATGGCTTGGGCAAATTCATACCATGTTACCGATTTGTTGCCGCCATAATGGTAAATACCCCGTGGAGCGACGGGTCGTTGCAGCAATGTAATGATGGCTTGGGCGAGGTCGCCGGCGTAGGTGGGGCAGCCTGTTTGGTCATGGACGATGGAGAGATTGTCTCTTTCTCCTGCCAGTCGGAGCATGGTTTTGACAAAGTTGTTGCCGTATTCGCTGAATAACCATGAGGTACGGATGATGACGCTGTCCGGATTGGCTGCCAAGGCGAGTAGTTCGCCTGAGACTTTAGTGCGCCCATACACGCTTTGCGGGTTGGTATAGTCTTGCTCTTTGTATGGGGTCTTGTTTGTGCCGTCGAACACATAGTCTGTAGAGATATGGATAAAGCGGGCTTGGCAGGCGCGGGCGGCAGAGGCGAGGTTGTGGACGGCGGTGGCATTGACGGCAAATGCGGTGCCGACATGGGCCTCTGCTTTATCGACTGCGGTAAAGGCCGCTGCATTGACTATGGCGTCGGGTTGGAAGTTTTGAACCATATTGCGAACGGCTTCGGTATCTGTAATATCCAAGGATGTCGAATCTGTGGCAATCAATTCCCAATTTTCAGGCAGGCGGTCGCGAAAGCAACGCGCCAATTGTCCTTTTGAACCGGTTAACAGGGTTCGCATAGGGTGTCTCCTCGTTTGAAAGTTTTAAAAAAGTATTGCCGGATTAAAAGGACGGCAATTGGAACGATTTGGGCAAGCGTCCGAATTCATTATTCGGGAACGCTGAAACAGTACATTCAAGACAAAACAGATTGGAAGACGGTTGGGCAGATGTTTGACCCGCCAATAAGACCATTTTGTGAAATAACCCTTTTGCAAATTCAGGCTGGGACGCCTTTACTGCATCATCCTTGCGTAGAAATGAAGGCAGAAGATGCTTCCCATTTTCTATTTTCAGACGACCCCGCCTGTTTTCGAAAAAGATGGAAAGCGGATTTAACCCTGAAATCATGCTGATTTTTGCAAGAGGAATAATAAAAATCCGATGCGGTAGGGAATCTGTCAATGCCCGATATATTATAGTGCAAACTTCGCAGCGATACCGATTATCTGAAAATAATTTTGTTTGTTTGATTTTTATCTGGGTAAGGGTAGCTTAGCGATATACTGTTTGGTGGTTTTCAGACGACCTCTTATGAAGATTGGGGTCGTCTGAAAACTAAATACGGTAAGCAATGTTGAGTATATTCACGGAGTATGTGGTTGATGTGGAAAAAATGGTGTCCGATAGTATTGGTCGCATTGGTAATAGGTATTGTCGGGCGCAGCTATTATGTGATGCATGCTCAAGCACAGGATATCAAACATGCTTGGGTGGAAGTGATGAAGCAATACGGTCAGCGTTCGGCATTGGTGTCCGATTTATCGAATGTCGTTAAGACGTATGCCGGCCCTGAAGAGGATATTTTGTTCAAGTTGTCTGACGTTCAAAGTCGGGCGGTCCGTATGAATCTGAATTTGGAGGAGGCTGCCAACCCGGCGAAATTGAAGCGTTTTCAGGAGGTTCAGGGAGAATTGAGCGGAATTTTGACGCAAATGACACTGATTTCAGACCATTATCCGCTTTTGGCGGAAAGCTTGGATTATCAGCGTCTGACTACGCGTCTTGAAGAGGCGGAAAACCGGATTAATCAAGCAAGGAATAACTATATTCAGACTGTCCGCACCTATAACGCTACGTTGAGGCGTTTCCCGCAAAGTATGACCGCGAAACTTTTCGGGCAGTATGTAAGGGCAAATTTCAGTATTGAGAATGAACGTGAAATTTCCAATGCGCAACGGGTGCAATTTTGATACAGTTTAGCAGCCAATGGATTTGAGTGGTACCCAAAAGGGTCGTCTGAAAATATGCAGTTTCAAACGACCCTTTTGTCATTTTGCAACGAATTATTGTTTATTAATCAAGATTGGTATAATTTTCTGATTTATCTGTTTGATTTGTAAAGATAAAATTTTAGTGTAAAAATATTTAAATTATATTCAGATGTCAAAATGGCTGGTAAAACGATAAAGTATTGATAGGTAAGGAAGGAAGGAAGATTTCCAATTTAATTAAAACCAAGCAGAATTGAGTAAAAACTAGCAATTTTTAAAAAACCATTGAAATATATGAATAATATTTCAATTGCGTATTGTTTTTTCATTTGATTAAAATAATCATAATATTGCATTTTTGAGGAAATAATAAAGGTAGTTTCCAATGTAATATTGTTCATTCTCATGGAAAAATTAGTTTCCACTTATCCTAAATTTATACCGTTGGTGATGAGAATGTAAGTTTTCTGCGAAATATCACTAAAATAACAATGTAGGCAGTTTGGCTGGTCTGTATTTTTGTCAAAAGGCCTATGCTTCTTAATTATATTCTGGGAGTGATTTATTATGACTTATCATTATGGCGGCTACTCATCCAAAGGCCACTTCAACGCATATTGCCCTCCGGTCAAACCGTACAATCCTTACTGCCCACCGAGCCATGGCGGTTTCGGTTACAAAGGCGGTTTCCATAACTACGGTTCTTCACACGGCTTCAAAATGCCTCACGGCAAATTCGGTCATGGCGCCTACTGCCCTCCGCCGAAACCTGCGTACAAATGCATCATCATCGATTTCAACTGTAACCCGGGTAAGCCTTATTACCCTAAACCGGCTCCAAAACCGGTTCCTCCGAAGCATGTTGATCCTTACTGCCCACCGGTTGAGCCAAAACCACAGCCTCAACCCCACCCACAACCCCAACCTAAGCCGCAGCCACAACCTCAGCCGCAGCCTAAACCTCAACCTCAACCTCAACCGCAACCTAAACCACAACCAAAACCGCAGCCTAAACCTAACGACAAAGACTGCAAAGATTGCGTTGATGACCAAAACCAACAAAATACTTACGGCCATGACGACAAAAATCCGGGTAACATCATCCATGTCGATGGTTCAACCAAAGATAAAGACGGTCTGACCAAAACCGTAGGTACTGATAAGAAAGATACCATTTACGGTACAGGCGGTGATGACGTTATCTACGGTGGCGACGGTGCTGACGTGATTTACGGTGGTGACGGTAACGACACTCTGCAAGGTGACAACAACGGTGACTCCCTGTACGGTCAAGGCGGTAAAGACTACCTGCAAGGCGGTGACGGTAATGACTACCTGAACGGCGGTTCTGACGCTGACATCATGCGCGGTGGTGACGGTAATGACGTTTACTTTGTTGACCACAAAGGCGACCAAGTTATCGAATACGGTAATGCTAACGGCGGTATCGATACCGTTCGCAGCGTAATCGACTACACCCTGACTGACAACGTTGAACACCTGTTCTTGCAAGGTTCCGGCAACATCAACGGTACCGGTAACGCTCTGAACAACGACATCAACGGCAACTCCGGCAACAACCACCTGTACGGCTTGGCAGGCGATGACTGCCTGGTTGGTAAAGACGGTAACGACTACCTCGACGGCGGCATCGGCAACGATGTCCTGATCGGCGGTACCGGCGACGATACCTACTTCTTCGATAAAGGTTACGGTCGCGACACCATCCAAGACGAAAGCGGTAACGATACCCTGCAATTCGGCAAAGGTATTTCTGCTTCCGACGTGTTGTTGAGCAAAACAGGCAACAGCCTGACCGTATCTGTCGGCGGCGGTGACACTGTTACCATTGACGACTGGTTCTCCGGTAACAACCACAAAATCGAAAACTTCAAGTTTGCCGATGGCAGCACTTACGAAGTAACCGGTCATGGCGATTACTACTCTCTGTCAGCTGTAAACAGTATCCAACAACAAACCCAAGTTCCTAGCATCTAATCTCTGATTAGCTATACTTAGGATTGATAAGGTCGTTTGAGAGCGTCTGCATCCGTGCAAAACGTTTTCAGACGACCTATTTTGTAAACAATCTGACCCAAAAATCCAAATTCGGATAAAATAACGGAATCCTGTTTAAACCGAGTCAGCGAAGGGAGAAACCCGAAATGTCCGAAATCAGCTTGAAAAAGATTTACTCCGGAAAAGTGCGAGATTTATACGAAATCGACAGCAAACGCATGTTGATGGTTGCGTCAGACCGACTGTCTGCATTTGACGTGATTTTAGACAATCCGATTCCGGGTAAAGGAGAAATCCTGACGCAGATTTCCAATTTCTGGTTTAAAAAACTGGCGCATATCATGCCCAATCATTTTACCGGTGACACGGTTTATGACGTGTTGCCTGAACATGAAGCCAAAGCCATTGAGAAACGTGCGGTTGTCGCCAAGAAACTGACTCCTGTCAAAGTAGAGGCGATTGTGCGCGGTTATTTGGCGGGCAGCGGGTGGAAAGATTACCAAAAAAACGGTTCTGTCTGCGGCATCAAACTTCCTGAAGGGATGAAAGAAGCGCAGCAGCTTCCAGAAGTGATTTTTACTCCGTCCACCAAGGCTGCCGTCGGCGATCATGATGAAAATATCAGTTTTGAAGAATGCGAACGCATTATCGGTAAAGAGCTGGCGGCTGATGTACGCGCTAAAGCGATTCAGCTTTACACGGAAGCCGCAGAATATGCAAAATTACGCGGTATCATCATATGCGATACCAAATTCGAATTCGGGCTGGATGAAAACGGTACATTAACCCTGATGGATGAAGTGCTGACGCCCGATTCCAGCCGCTTTTGGCCGGCTGACCAATATCAAGTCGGCACCAATCCGCCGTCTTTTGACAAGCAATTTGTTCGGGATTGGTTGGAGCAAAGCGGTTGGAGCAAAAAAGCTCCGGCACCGGACGTCCCTAGCGATGTTATTCAGAAAACAGTTGATAAATATCGGGAAGCATTGAATTTATTGACGGAATAATATAAAGGCGGACTGGCTGTGGCAAATCAGGTCAGTCCGTTTTTATTTTCCGATTAAAGAATAAAATCATAAATTTACAAAAATCCTCTGTTCATCAACGGATAAAGTATTTATGATGTCCTCCATAGCATCTCACAATAACTGTACTATATTTTATTTGAAAAAATAAATGGTATAGATAGGGCATCCGGTTTATAGAACCGGGAATAATCCAAATAATAGAAAAAGAAAGGAAATAATGATGCAACATCGTAGACGATTGGCTATCTTTCAAGCCGCAAAACGTGCTTCGTTCACTGGAAAACCAGTTGCACCGACTACACCGAAAGCACGCTAAGGAATAATGCTGAAATTCCTACCAATATCTAAGACCGCCCGATTTTTCGGACGGTCTTTAGTTTTTTGTATTGTTTAAAATGTGCCGCAATATTGCATGAGCTGGAGAGATGAATGAAATTCGAATCAGAGTTGCCGTCTAAATTTAAAAAAGAATTTCTGAGAGGGTAAAGTATGAGCCTCATCTCTACGGTTCGTAACTTCGTCATCTTGTTCAAATTCTTGCTCATTTGCTAAAGGCAAGTTGGTGCTTTGGAAAGATTAAAAAGGTCGTCTGAAAACCTTTGAATACAGGTTTTCAGACGACCTTTCATGTTTACAGCTTTATCTTAATGCTTTTACAGCTTTGCCAATGCCTGATTGAACGTTGCGCTCGGGCGCATGGCTTGGGCGGCTTTGGCTGCGTCTGGGGCGTAGTAGCCACCGATGTCGGCTGCTTTGCCTTGTGCGGCGGAAAGCTCGGCAACGATTTTCGCTTCATCGGCGGTCAGGGTTTCTGCCAGCGGCGCAAACGCTGCTTTCAATTCCGCGTCTTTATCCTGCGCCACCAGCTCTTGCGCCCAGTAGAGCGTGAGGTAGAAATGGCTGCCGCGGTTGTCGAGTTCGCCTGCTTTGCGTTTGGGCGATTTGTCGTTCAGAAGCAGTTTTTCGGTGGCGGCATCCAGTGTATCGGCGAGGACTTGGGCTTTGGTGTTGCCGGTTTTTTGCGCCAGATGTTCAAACGATACGGCAAGCGCGAGGAATTCGCCCAGTGAGTCCCAACGCAGGTGGTTTTCTTCGAGGAACTGTTGAACGTGTTTTGGTGCGGAGCCGCCTGCGCCGGTTTCAAACATACCGCCGCCGTTCATCAACGGAACGATGGACAGCATTTTCGCGCTGGTGCCGAGTTCCAAAATCGGGAACAGGTCGGTCAGATAATCGCGCAGGACGTTACCGGTTACGGAAATGGTGTCTTCGCCGTTTTTCAGACGACCCAAGCTGAACTTGGCGGCTTCTTCAGGCGCGAGGACGCGGATGTCGAGGCCGTCGGTATCCAGTTCGGCAAGGTAGGCTTTGACTTTGGCAAGCAGGCTCTTGTCGTGCGGACGGTTTTCGTCGAGCCAGAACACGGCAGGCGTGTTGCTCAGGCGGGCGCGGTTGACAGCGAGTTGTACCCAGTCTTTGACGGGCGCGTCTTTGGTTTGACACATACGCCAGATGTCGCCTGCTTCAACGTCGTGCTGCATCAGGACTTTTCCTGCTGCATCAATGACTTGAACCTGACCGTCGGCTTCGATTTCGAAAGTTTTATTGTGCGAACCGTACTCTTCGGCCGCCTGCGCCATCAGGCCGACGTTGGGCACGGTACCCATGGTTGTCGGATCGAATGCGCCGTGTTCGCGGCAGAAGTCGATGGTTGCTTGGTAAACGCCTGCGTAGCTGCTGTCGGGAATCACGGCTTTGGTGTCTTGCGCTTTGCCGTCTTTGTCCCACATGCGGCCGGAATTACGAATCATCGCTGGCATGGAAGCATCGACGATGACATCGCTAGGGACGTGCAGGTTGGTGATGCCTTTGTCGGAATCGACCATCGCCAAATCGGGGTTGGCGGCGTAAACGGCGGCGATTTCGGCTTCGACGGCAGCGCGGGTGTCCGCATCCAGTTTGTCCAGATTGGCAAGCAGGTTGCCGAAGCCGTTGTTGACGTTGACGCCTGCGGCAGCCAGTTTGTCGCCGAATTTTTCAAAAACAGGCGCGAAGAACACTTTGACGGCGTGTCCGAAGATAATCGGGTCGGACACTTTCATCATGGTGGCTTTCATGTGCAGCGAGAACAAAACGCCTTTTGCTTTCGCGTCTTTTACTTGCTCGGCAAGGAAGGCGAGCAGGGCTTTTTTGCTCATCACGGTCGCATCGATAATTTCGCCGGCTTTCAGGGCGACGGGCTCGCGCAACTCTTTCTTGTTGCCTTGTTTATCGGTGAACACGATGGATACGGAAGTCGCATCGGGTACGGTAACAGATTGTTCGTTATGGAAAAAGTCGCCGCTTTGCATGGTGGCAACGTGGGTTTTAGAGTCTTTCGCCCATGCACCCATGCTGTGCGGATTTTTTTTCGCAAAGTTTTTCACTGCCTTAGGCGCGCGGCGGTCGGAGTTGCCTTCGCGCAAAACGGGGTTGACCGCGCTGCCTTTGATGCGGTCGTAACGTTCGCGCACGGCTTTTTCTTCATCGGTTTGCGGGTCGGCGGGATAGTTGGGGACGGCAAAGCCTTTTACCTGCAATTCTTTAATCGCGGCGGTCAGTTGCGGTACGGACGCGCTGATGTTCGGCAGTTTGATTACGTTGGCGTCGGGCTGTTTCACCAGTTCGCCCAACTCGGCAAGCGCATCGGGTACGCGCTGTGCTTCGGCCAGATATTCGGGGAACGCCGCCAGAATGCGGCCGGACAGGGAAATATCGCTGGTTTTGACTTCGATACCGGCATGGCGGGTAAATGCCTGCACAATCGGCAGCAGGGATTGGGTCGCCAGCGCGGGGGCTTCGTCGGTATGGGTGTAGATAATGGTGGCTTTGCTAATCATGGGATATTCTCTTGTAGGTTAGGTTTTTCTTTTCGAATGCGGCGCAAAAGCGCGCTGCGTGGCTATTATGGCATATTTCGGCAGGCTTGGGATATGGTTTTAATATGTTATCAAGCTGCTTGCAAAAAGGTCGTCTGAAAAGGCTTCGGTAGCGTTTTCAGACGACCTCTGGTGGAATTTAACTCAGATTATTGAGCATATTTTTTACCCAAGGCTTGAGCAGCTTTTTGTACTTCCTGATTGGCTTGGCGTAAAACCGTTTCCATATTGTGGGTTTTGTCTTGGTATGCCTTCATGAATTGGACAGCCTCTTTGTCTTTCATGTCAATCTTTAGTGCAGAAGCATTTTCGCTGGACAGGATGATCATTTCGTTGGCTGTTTTGCTTGTTTGCAGCATACGGTCAAGAACGGCTTTAACTTCAGCATCTTGAATATTGAGTTTCTCGGCATCTTGAAGGTATTTATCAAGAGCGGGTGTCAACTCTTTGACAGCTGCAAGCGCGGCTGCTTCATCACCTTTTAATGCAGTTTGTTGCAGCTTGGAAGACATTTTCGCGATTTTTTGTGCTTCCGCTCCTGAGATATATTCCATGAATTTCTTCAGGTCTTCCAAACCGGTTGGGGATTTTTTGTCGGAAATGGTGATCGGCTCTGCCAATTTAGGATCGGGAACGGGGAATTTATTGATGATTTCAGCGTATTTACCGGAGAGGGTAACTTCGCCCTCGGCTGTTTGTACGGTAGTGGGTTTGCTGTCAGCCGATTTGCCGGAGTCGCCACAGGCTGCCAATGCCGCAGCGGTGAATAATGCCAAGCCGAATTTTGTTAAGGTGTTCATAAGAGTCCTTTGAAGAAATAGGCAGATAATCGATGCTATCGAAATGATAGACGCTTGATTCTAGCACGGACTCGATTGATATGCTTAAAACTATTTGTATGGAATGGCAGGGTTATTGTTTCGGGATATGTTGAATATCAAAATAAGGTCGTCTGAAATCTGTGTACAGGTTTTCAGACGACCTTAGATTTTGTTGTGGGCTGATTGTTAGGAGGAAGCAGTGACAGACAATTTAAGCAGAGGTATTTCCCCCAATTGTCGGCTGCCGCTAAAACCCAATTAACCCAAATTAAACGCTTTATGCAGGACGCGGGTGGCGAGTTCCATGTATTTCTCGTCAATCAAGACGGAAACTTTGATTTCTGAGGTGGAAATCATTTGGATGTTGATGCCTTCTTCGGCGAGGGTGCGGAAGATTTTGGCGGCAACGCCGACGTGCGAACGCATGCCTAAGCCGACTGCGGAGACTTTGCACACGGTGTCGTCGCCGTCAATGGCGGCTGCGCCGATGCTGTCTTGCAGCTTGGTCAGGATTTCGATGGTTTGTCTGTAATCGCCGCGCGGTACGGTGAAGGAGAAATCAGTGGTGCCTTCGCTGCCGACATTTTGGATGATCATGTCGACTTCGATGTTGGCATCGGCAACCGCGCCTAAAATCTGATAGGCGACGCCGGGTTTGTCGGGTACGCCGCGCACGTTGATGCGGGCTTGGTTTTTATCGAATGCGATACCGGTTACGGCAGCTCTTTCCATGTTGTCGTCCTCTTCAAAGGTAATTAAGGTGCCGTTGCCGCCGTCTTGCAGGCTGCTCAGTACGCGCAGGCGCACTTTGTATTTTCCGGCGAATTCTACTGAACGGATTTGTAAGACTTTCGAGCCGAGGCTTGCCAGTTCGATCATTTCTTCAAATGTAACCGTATCCATGCGGCGCGCTTCGGGTACGACGCGGGGGTCGGTGGTGTAAACGCCGTCTACGTCGGTATAGATTTGGCATTCGTCCGCTTTGAGGGCTGCGGCGAGTGCAACGGCGGAGGTGTCGGAACCTCCGCGTCCGAGGGTGGAAATATCGCCTTCGCTGCTGATGCCTTGGAAACCGGCGACGATGACGACTTTGCCATCGGCGAGGTCGGCGCGCATTTTTTCGTCATCGATGCTTTCGATGCGGGCTTTGGTGTGGGCGGTATCGGTTTTGAGGGCGACCTGCCAGCCGGTGTAGCTTTTGGCATCCACGCCGATGTCTTTCAATGCCATTGCCAAAAGGCCGATGGTCACTTGTTCGCCGGTAGCTAAAACTACGTCCAGCTCGCGCGGATCGGGATGCTCCTGCATTTCGTGCGCCAGCGCAACCAAGCGGTTGGTTTCGCCGCTCATGGCGGATACGACGACAACGATGTCGTGTCCTTCGGCGCGGGCTTTGGCGACACGTTTGGCTACGTTTTTAATGCGTTCGGGCGAGCCTACTGATGTGCCGCCGTATTTATGTACGATTAACGCCATGTTTCGTGCTTTCTTGAGGGGAGTTGGTCGGGCAGCATGGTTTGCTGGAAAAGGGCTTATTATTACTATTTTTTACATGAAATTCAAGGCTGGGACGGGAATAATCGAATTTTCTACCGGAATCGGAGAATAAGGGCGGTGGAGTGTCATTCATGACAAAAGGTCGTCTGAAAACCAAGAGGATGGTTTTCAGACGACCTTTTGTTTCAGTTGGGTAATGAAACCGAATCAGGAGCAATGAATTGACGGTTTGATTGGTTTTGGGAGTATGGTTTGCCGTCAAGCGGTGCGGTGTTTTTTGCCGCGTATCCATTTGGTCAATATGCCGCCTTCACTGCCAAAGATGACGGACAGGGTGTATAAGACGCCGCAACACAAAATAATGGCAGGGCCGGACGGTATTTCGACGTGATATGAAAACAGTAAGCCCGCAAAGCCGCAGAAGAGTGCCAGCAAGACTGACAATAAAATCAACATGCCCATATTTTTCGCCCACAAGCGCGCGGTAATGGCGGGCAGCATCATCAAACCGACCGACATCAGCGTGCCGAGTGCCTGAAAGCCGGCAACCAGATTCATGACTACCAACACGAGAAACGCGACATGCCAAAAGCCGCCTTTCCCGCCAACGGCTTTTAGAAACAGGGGATCGATGCTCTCCAAGACTAAGGGGCGGTAGATGATTGCCAAGACGGCAATCGTTACGCTGGCGGCGATGGCAATCAGTTGCAAGGCGGGGATGTCCACTGCCAAGACGGAACCGAACAGCAAATGCAGCAAATCTACGTTGCCGTCTTTTTGTTTGCTGACCAAGATGACGCCGATTGCCAGACTGCTCAAATAAAATGCGGCAAAGTTGGCGTCTTCTTTCAAGGAGGTAAAACGGCTGACCAATCCTGCCAAAAGAGCCATCAGCATGCCGGCAACAAAGCCGCCGATACTCATTGCCGGCAGGCTCAAACCGGCGAAAATATAACCTATCGCGGCTCCGGGCAAAACGGCATGACTTAATGCGTCTCCAACCAGGCTCATGCGGCGCATCACGAGGAAGACGCCGACAGGTGCGGCACTGAGTGCCAGACAGAATATCGATGCCAGCGCATAACGCATGAAATCGAACTCTGCGAACGGAAAAATCAGTAAATCGTAAAAATTCATGGTGTTTGCCGTTTGGGTTTGAGAATAATCGATGCAGGCGCATTATCCTGATTCTGCTGCATAAGGGCAAATAAGATAACCGCCTGCAATCGTTTTCAGACGACCTTAAAAGGTTGCGGCTTCTGCCAAGATTTTACCTGCCAAGTCTTTGGGCGACAGGTTGGGTTCGCTTTGCAGCGGCCATTCGATGCCGACGGTCGGGTCGTTCCAAATCAGCGAATGTTCGGCTTTCGGGTTGTAATAGTCCGTGCATTTGTAAACGAATTCGGCTTCATCGCTCAAAACGTAAAAGCCGTGTGCAAAACCTTCTGGCACCCACAGTTGGCGTTTGTTTTCCGCCGACAGGATTTCGCCCGCCCATTTGCCGAAAGTCGGCGAACCTTTGCGCATATCGACGGCAACGTCAAACACTTCGCCGACAACAACGCGGACGAGTTTGCCTTGCGTGTTTTCGGTTTGGTAATGCAGGCCGCGCAATACGCCTTTGCCTGATTTGGAATGGTTTTCCTGTACGAAGGTGCGGTCGCAGACGTTGGCCTTAAACCATTCGTCGCGGAAGGTTTCCATAAAGAAGCCGCGCGCGTCGCCGAAGACTTGCGGTTCTAAAAGTTTGACTTCGGGAATGGTGGTATCAATGATTTTCATATTTTCAATTCCACTTGAATGTAGAAACTAGTAGCGTTGTTTACAGTATTTCCAGGAGAATACTGAAACATGAACATGCACAAAAACACCCGTCTCACCCCGCACCACCGCCAAGCCATTTGGCTGGCCTACTCGCAGGGGAAGGAAAGCGTCACCTCCCTGGCACGCCGCTACCAAGTCAGCCGCGTCACCATTTACCGCGCACTTAAAGCCGCAAGAGGCAGACTGCTCAAACCCCAAACCAGTACCAACAACCGTTTCAAACAGGCAAAGTACGGAATGAAACGCC
>NZ_CALNWV010000025.1:0-34097 GCF_940793045.1 Neisseria sp. Marseille-Q2251 | reverse complement strand
TAACCGCACCGCCCGCCGCTTGGCTGAGGGTGGTCTTGTCGGCGTTGACGGTGTACTCGGTGTTGTTGCCGTCCACTTTTTCGCTGACGGTAACGTTCTTACCGGCAACGACGGTGGTGGTTTTTTCGGTGGCGGCGAGTTGTTCGTTCAACTGGGCGACGTTGACGGCATCGGTGGCTGCCGTACCTTTGGCTACGTTGCTGATGGCTTTATTGCCGGCGTCGATGCCGTCGGCAGTGATGTTCACATCGCCTGCTTTCAGACCGTCTTTGCCCAGCGCCACTTTGTCGCCGACGGTTACGCCGCTGTTGTTCACAACGGTCTCGCCTGCGGTCAGGCTGTCAGCCTTCAGGTCTTTAGCGGTAGAAACTTTGTAAACGTTAGAACCGCCTGTTTTGTCGGTTTCGACGACGATGTTGTCGTCGCCGCTTTCTACACGACCTGAATTGGCTTTCAACTGGGCAACGTTGACGGCGTCGGTATCTGCCTCGCCTGCGGCGACGTTGGCGATTTTATTGCCGCCGTTGTCCAGACCGTCTTTGGTCAGGCTGACAGCTTGTTTGCCGCTGTTTGGTGCCGGTGTCAGGGTGATGCCGGTTGCCGTAGTGTCGACTTTGTTGCCGTCTTTGTCGGAAATGCTGCTGCCGTCGGCTTTAAACGCGCTGTGGCCGCCGTCGGTATTGCTCAATTCTATGCCTTTTGCGTTCAGCAAGTTGGTATTGCCGCTCGCTTCGGTCAGCTCGATATTGCCCGCAACGGATTTGGTGGTATTGCCTGCCTTGTCGGTCAAAGTATTGCCTTCGGCTGTCGAAGCGTTGACTTCACCGTCTTTTCCAACCAAGGTAACGTTGCCGCCATTGATGGTCGTGGAGCTGCCGTCGGTATCGAACCGTGCGCTGTTCAAACCTTGCAAATCTTTGGCAAGTTTGACGTTGAGCGTACCGTTAAGGTCGTCTGAAACCACGCCGATGTTGTTGTCGGACAGTTTCGCCGCATCCGCACCGCCTTTAACCAAGACTTGGTTGCCGAGTTTGCGCTCGAAATTCTTGTCTGCGTTGTCGCCGCCGAAAGTCAGGCCTTTTTGCAGCTCGGTACCGATGTTGTCCAACGCGCCTTGTACGGTGTTGACAGGTGCAGCCTGCGTACCGTCGGTTTTGGTTACGACCAGATTCGGTACTTCAACTGCGCCGGTAGTCGGATTGACGGTTGCGCCCAATGCGGTTGCCAACGGAGTGAGCTGGCTGACGTTGACGGCGTCGGTATTGTTCACACCGGCAGCGATGTCGGTTGCTTTCTTACCGCCGTTAGACAGACCTTCGGTCGTCAGTTTGACGGGGTTTGCCGCCGTGCCGACGGTCACGCCGTCTGCAGAAACGGTGGTTTTGCCGCCTGCTGCGTCGATGAATTCAGACGAGGTCAGACCTTTCAGCTCTTTCGCTAGTTTGACGTTGAGTGTGCCGGTAGTGTCGTCTGAAACCACACCAATGTTGTTACTGTCGGACAGTTTGGTTGCATCGGCTTCACCGCCTTTAACGGTGACAGTGCTGCCCAAACGTCGAGTTGAGGGCGTACCGGCATCAGCGGCAAACGTCAGCGGTGTGCGTGCTGCATCGCTTAACGCACTTAATGCTTCTCCGACAGTATGGTAAGTCGCTACGCTGCTACTATCAGGATTGCCGGAAATAACTGTGTAATTCGGTGCAGTAATAGAGCCGTCAGCAGGATTAACCTGTGTGCCAAGTACTTTGGCAACTTTGTCCAGCTGGGATACGTTTACCGCATCGTTTTGCTTCTGACCATCTTTAACATTACCGATAGTCGTCGGAGTCGAGGTTTGAGGGTCGGTCGGATTCAATGCGGCAATCGTTACGTCATTGCCTGTATAGTCAGTGTTATCCTCTACATCGACAAACTTAACGGTGCGTGTTTGCGTATTTGGATCAATGGCTACTTCGCGTCTCAACATTTTGCCGTTGGAACCAATATAGGAGAACGGTGTTGAATTACTAACCGTAGTCAATGTAGTTACATGGACGTTTTTAATTGCATCCGATAACTGCTCAAAATTCACTGCATCAGACGGATCGCTACCTTTGGCAACATTGATAATCTTGTTGTTTGCCATATCCAGACCGCCATTTGCAGTAATTTTGCCTGCAAAAGTCGGAGCATCAACTGTATTGATGCTGACTGCGCCTTTATTTTGGCTCAAACGGATATTTTGACCTGCTTCCAGCGTAATGGTCGCACCATTGGTAATTTCTTCCAAAGAATAGTTTTCAGCAACACCATTGGTATTGTTGGTTTTAGCCGTATTCAGCTTGAACGATTTGTAAGAGGCTTTGTTGATAGAAGCAATGGCATCATGAATAGTGCTTTCACCCGTACCGCCAATGTCAGTCATCTTAATAGTGCCGTTATTTGCAATGGCTGCGTTTCCACCCAATACGCCGACTGCGCTCTTACCGATGTTGTTCATGACGTTTTGAGTCGCATAAAGCTGGCTGCCGTTTACTGCGTCGGTGCTACTGTCGCTGATGCGGCCTGCGGCGACGTTGGTAATCGTACGCTCTTTGCCTGCCGTGCCGATGCTGAGTGTGGATGAAGGTGCGTTACCTGCAAAGTTGCCGAAGGTCAGACCGCCAACGGTAGCAGAGGTCGTCTGAACGGCTGCTTCAGTTGCGGAATTGACACCCAATGCGATGGAGTCTGCATGAGCGGCATTGGCGTTTTTACCGAGCGCAATAGCGTTGCTTGCAGAAGCTTTTGCCGCATCACCGAAGGCAAAGGTGTCGCCTGCGGTGGCTTTGGCATTTTTACCGAAGGCTACGGCACGGTTTTGCGTGGCTTGGGCGTTGTAGCCGATGGCGATGGTGTCGTCTTTTTGCGCGTCTGCTTCGTTACCCAATGCCAAAGCATTGTTGGAAGTGGCTTTGCTGTTGCGACCTGCCGCGACAGTACCGGAAGCGGTTGCGCGGGTATTGAAGCCTAACGCGGTCGCACCTGCCGCCGTGGACTGGCTGTATGCGCCGATTGCGGTGGAGGAATCTTGGTTGGCGATTGCGCCGTCACCAACCGCTACGCTGGATTTGCCCAATGCTTTGGAAGACTGACCGCCTGCGAAGGAGTTTTGACCGTAGGCGTTGGACGCTTGACCGACGGCGGTAGCGTTGGTGCCGCTGGCTTTGGTGTTCGCACCGATGGCAACGGAGCCTTCACCTTTGGTCGCACCGTTGACGGCGGCAACGGAGGCGGTATCTGCATCGACGGAGGCGTTTTTACCGATGGCGATAGAGTTGGAAATTACCGCCTGCGCGCCTGTACCGACGGCTACGGCAAAATCGCCCGCTGCCTGCGCGTCCGCACCTGCTGCCAGAGCATCCAATCCGGTTGCACCGTCATTGTTGTAGTTGCCTCGGGTATCAGAGGCCGTATTAACGCTGTAAAAATGGCTGGAGCTGCCGCCACCCAATTGGTCGATTTTATTGTTCATCGCTTCCAAAGCGTCGTGAACATTGGCTTTGCCTGTACCGCCCAAATTGTTCAGGGTCAGGTTGCCTGCATCGTCGATTTGGGTACTGCCGCCCAAGGCGTTTTTGACGTTGTTACCCAAGTTGAGCAGGTAAGAATTGGTCGCGTAAAGCTGGCTGCCGTTGATGGCGTCGGTGCTGGTTGCGCTGATGACACCCGCAGAGACGTTTTGAATTTGACGGGTGAAGTTGTTGGCAGGGGTGGTTGCATCGACTTTACCGACGGAAACCGTACCGTAAGACCATGTACCGGCAGCTGTGTAGTTACCGTTCAGTGTGTAATCGCCATTGTGATGCGCTTCGGTCAAACTGCCGCCACCCAAAGCAACATCGTTTTCATTGACGGCATGGGATTCGTAACCCAAGGCAAGTGCTTTGACAGCATCAGCTTTGGTGTATGCACCCAAAGTAACCGCACCTGCTTTTGCCGAAGTCGCAGATACACCCAAGGCGACAGTATTGCCTTCCGCAGCATTGGCGGAATGACCGATAGCAATAGCTTCTGCTGCAAGTGCTTTAGTCGTATTACCAAAGGCAATCGAGCTGTTGCCCGTTGCTTGGGTGTCAAGACCCATCGCCATTGCATAGTCTTCTGAAGCGACAGCATTGCTGCCGATGGCAATGCCGTTGAGCTTGCTGTTGGTTACCTTCGCCATGTTACCGATGGCTACGGCAAAACGACCGGAGGCATTGGAATCGATACCCAATGCGACCGCCTCACTACCCGATGCGTTGGCACGCTGACCGACAGCGACGGAAGAAACGGCTCCGGCAACAGTCTCGTGACCGATAGCAACAGTTTCGTGTGCGCTGGCATTGGCAGTCTTACCGATGGCGACGGAATTGTCGCCGCTGGCTTTGGAAACCATACCGACGGCAACTGCGGATTCTTTTTCTGCCAAGGCCGTTTTACCGATGGCTACGGTGTTGCTGAAGCTGCCTTTTGCAGCTTCACCGATGGCGACAGTGGAAGTGACGCTCAGTTTTTGGGCATCCGTACCCATGCCTGCTTCCCTACCGATGGCGACGTTGTTCGCGCCAACCACAAATGCACCGGAACTTAGACCAAGGGCGATGTTATCCACGCCGGTAGCGTTGTTGCCCGTACCTTTACCGATGGAGATTTGACGTTCATTGGTATAGGCATTGCGACCGCTGTCCGCGCCGATATAGACGGTGTCCGCGCCGACCTTGCGTCCTGCGGAAACGGCATCGTCGTATACGCCCGCGTTTGTACCCACTACGATATTGCCCGTACCTGCCGCTACGGCTTTGTTACCGATGGCAACGGCGTTGTTGGCAGTCGCTTTGCTGTTTTGACCGAGCGAAGTAGAAGTCTCTGTAGTAGCAATGGCTTCCTTACCGACTGCGATGCTGCTCAAACCGGTTGCCTGAGTGGCAAAACCGACGGCAATCGCGCCTTTGGCAGAAGCGGTGGTTTGCGGACCAGCAGCCAAGGCGTTTTCAGCACCTGCATTGCTGTCCACGCCAAAGGCTGTCGCGCGCAGGCCGTTTGCCGTGCTGTTTTTACCGACGGCAGTGGTATCATGATTGACGGTCTTGGCACCATAACCGATAGCAGTTGAGAAATTACCGGTTGCGTTCGTCGCTTTGTCCGTCGCCTGACTGCCGCCAATCGCGATGGAGGACGTGCCCTGTGCATTTGCTTTACCGCCGATGGCAATACCATAAGCTCCTGAACCGACCGTAAATTCGCCTATGGAGATGGCACGCTGTGCAGAAGCGACGGCAGTACCCATTATTGCCAGGCTGGCAGGACCCGATGCATTGGCACCTTTACCGATCGAACTTGAACCACCGATGGCAACAGCACTCAATCCCGAAGTAGTGGAATTGAAACCAATGGCAACGCCATTAGATGCTACATCGGTTACAACGGATTTGGTACCGATGGCAACGGACGAACTGCCCTGCGCATTTGAGTTGTCACCAACTGCAATACTGCCGCTTTTGGTGTTCGCCAAATATCCGATGGAAACGTTTTTATGTTCCTTACCGGTCGCACCGGTTCCGATATAAACCGAATGACTGCTGTTGGAATCAACGCCCGCCGACGAACCGATGGCGATGACATTATTGACTCCCGAACCGCCTTTCAGTGCGCTCTCGCCAATGGAAATATTGCGGCCGCCGGAAGAAACGGTATCGCCTGCCAATTTTCCGATACTGACATCAGCCTCACCTTTTGCCGATGCCGTCTGACCCATGGCGATAGATTGGTTGTGATTGGCACTTGCCGCTGCACCAATGGCAATCGCACCGGTTGCACGGGACGGCTCATCACTCGGACCCGCAGTGGAAGAATTGGCACCGATAACGACATTGGTTTCTCCTTTGGAAGATGCCCCTTGTCCCATCACGACGGACTTGCCTTGTTTGGGTGTGACTCCCGGTACGACATCCAAGGCTTTTGTACTATCGTCGCCGCAGACCACGTTGTAGCTGACGGTATCGAAATAGCAGGTGTTATATTCGGTACCTTCGACAGCCTCGGCAACAGCTTTACCATTGGCAAGGGTTTTGCCGCTATTTTCTGCGGCCATAGCTTGACCGCTGGCAAGCAGCAGACCGGACATGATGGCGGTAAACGCGAAGCGCACGCCTGCGGAGGCAACAATACCGCCTATGCCTGATGAAGCTGTTTTCCCATGCGCTTTGGCAAATTCTGCCACCGCGTTCCACGTCTGTGTGGTTTCGTTCCATACGACACGATAGATTTTATTCATGCTGACTCTCTGATTTAAAATGTTAAACAAATAAACTTAATATATTATTGAACTGATGGAATAACCTGCTTTTCAAACATCCAATCCAATAACCAAAAATGAAAATATCGTATTTGATACCGATATTTCGATTGCAAAATTTATTCAACGGATATGACGCATATTGTCACTTTCAAACAAATTTCAGGATTTATCTATACCTCAGATAACAATCTCCCAAACATTGTTTGTCGACCTTTTGGCTATTTATCTATCCGATTATCTTTGATGACTTCTATTTTCTTAACTTTATTTTGCAATTAAAGCGAAACTTTATCTTTTTATCTGAAAGCAATTTATATGCCAAAACCCTTTTTACCTGAATTCATCCGTACTGAAAAAATGATATTTTTAAGTATTCAGAATCCAAAAATAAGAAAAGAGGTCGTCTGAAAACGTTTCAGACGACCTCTGTAAAACTTATTTAATTCAATATTAATGAATTATGTTTCGGATGCCATCTTCAGTAAGTTGGCGATGTTAAGCGGCATTATTCTGTATAATGCCGCAATGTTTTTGAAACAAGGAATACAAATGCTTACCCCAGAACAAGTCAAATCGCTGATTGAAGGCGTCGCCGCTTGCGAACACGTCGAAGTCGAAGGCGACGGACATCACTTCTTCGCCGTCATCGTCTCTTCCGAGTTTGAAGGCAAAGCCCGCCTCGCCCGCCACCGCCTGATCAAAGACGGTCTGAAGGCGCAACTGGCCAGCAACGAATTGCACGCGCTGTCGATTTCCGTTGCCGCCACGCCTGCGGAATGGGCGGCGAAGCAGCAATAAGTCGTTAGCTCAGACAAAAAAAGGTCGTCTGAAACCTGAATCGGAGTTTCAGACGACCTTTTTTAATTTACACAATGTTGAATTGCCGCTTAATAAGCATCAGGAATGCAGGCAGATTCAGTGTTGCTCCTTATGCCGCTGCTTCGAGTTTTTCGACCATGCCGACGCCGACGCCGCAGATGCCGACGTGCACCGCCACCACCGGCGATACGGGAACGCCATCATCCAAGCAGATACCGGTCCGCTTGAAGAAGCGTTCTGCAAATATCCGATACCGGTCGCGTTCGCCCGTATAAAGACCGCCGAGGATAAATTGTTCCCTGTTTTTGCCTTGCATCAGTTTCAACACTTGGTCGATGATGGCATCAAACATTTTTTCGTCATCGGAAGTGGATTCGACCCGGCACAACTGATCTTGCGAAAAGCGCAATACGGCGCGCAGCCCCAACCAGTCGCACAACGAAGCGCCCAATCTTGCCATCGTGCCGCTGCCGACAAGAGATTTGATTGTGGACAGTCCGAAAATGATGTTGCAACGTTCTTTTAAACCTTCCAAGTAAGCAACGATTTCCGTCGGCGTTTTTCCTTCGCGCAACAGGCGGTCTGCTTCCAAAGCAAAAAAGCCTTCGGGCATGCAGCATGTCCCTGTATCGACGACATGAACTTTCAACTGTGGGACCTGCTCGGCAACTTGACGCACCATATCGGCAGAATCACTTAATTTGTGGCTCAACGTCGTCACGATGGCTTCGTGATAACCCTGGCCGACCAAATATTGAAAAGTCCTCAATAAATCTTCAGACGACGGCGGTGTTGTAGAAACATCGCTGTCCAAATGCTCGCGGCGCCAATTGCAATATTCTTCATTGCTGATTTCCAGTCCGTCAGCGAACTCTTGTTGTTCCATAAATACATTCAGATGCAGAATCTGAATCGGGCTGTCCCGATCAAGTATGTCCGACAAAGAGCCACTCGACGTGGACAATACCGCGCAACGATATAAGGCATAAGAGCCTGTCATACACTGCTCCCTTGTGCATCAAACAATGCAAAATCTCAAATAAATAAAGGACCATCTAAGCGGTCTATTTTAATGATAAACGGTATGTAAATTTTTGTCTATATATTAATAGTTTTGAACATTATTTTGAAACTAAACACTATATTCTAAAATAATAGTCATCATTCATTGCCATATGGTTTTTACGCCTCGTTTTGAACACCGGCGTTTACATATCGTTTACAATACATCTACTTATCAATCAAAAGACTATCCCATGCAGAAAATCACCCTTATTGCCGCCTGCGCACCCGACCGTTGCATAGGCATCAACAACACCATGCCTTGGCACTTGCCCGAGGACTTCGCATTTTTCAAATCCTATACCCTCAACAAACCCGTCGTGATGGGGCGGAAAACTTGGGAATCCCTACCCCGCAAGCCGCTGCCCGGACGCCGCAATATCGTCATCAGCCGTCAGGCAGGTTATACAGCGGAAGGCGCGGAAACCGTCGGCAGCCTTGAAGAAGCGTTGGCATTATGTGCGGCTGTGGAAGAAATCACCATCATGGGCGGCGCACAAATCTATGCCCAAGCCCTGCCGCTCGCCAGCGATTTACGGATTACCGAAGTGGCATTGAGCGTACAAGGCGATGCGTTTTTCCCTGAATTTTCGCCGTCAGAATGGCGCGAAGCAGCCCGCGAAACCCACACTTCTGCCAACGGCACAGGTTACGCATTCGTCCATTACACCCGCATCCGATAAACGAAAACAGGCGGTTTGCCGTCAAACCGTCCGCCAGCGATGCGATGAATCAATAAAATCACAAAGGTCGTCTGAAAACCGGTTTTCAGACGACCTTTGTGATTCTCAAACAGCCGATATAGCGAATTAAATTAAGCCAACCGTAGCGTGGGCTTCGCCCGCGAATCTGCCGATCAAATCCCGAACCGGACAATCGTCCAAGCCATTTTCCGCGGGCAAAGCCCACGCTACAATCCGCGACCAGTATCAGCGGCGTGCCGTTGTTCCCCAACCCGCCTACCAAGTCGAATAAGGATGTTTGCTCAAATACGCATTGGTAAATTTTCCTTCCGACGTAATCTCCGCGCCCAGCCAGTCCGGTTTTTCAAAGGGCGTATCTTCCGCAGGCAGCTCAAGTTCCGCCACCACCAAAGGCTCGTTGTCGCCGAAATACTCGTCGATTTCAAACACAAAACCTTTAAACTCCACCCGATAACGGTGTTTTTCCATCTTAAACGGACACATCGTCTCCATCATCTGCTGCGCGTGCGCCAAAGGAATTTCGTATTCAAACTCGCTGCGGCTGACATCCGAAATATAGCCTTTCAAAGTCAGCCAAGCCTTGTCGTCAATAATGCGCACGCGGATGGTGCGCTCTTTTTCCACGCTCAAATAGCCCTGCTGCAACACCTGCGGCGCAGAGGCTTCGCGCTTCCAATCATCGTTTTTCAACAGGAAACGGCGTTCGATTTCAATAGTCATCTGTTTGATTCCAATATAAAAGAAGGTCGTCTGAAAACAGGTTTTACAAACACATCAAAACGGCTTGAACACCACCATATACAAAGCAACAACCATCATCAATACGGGCACTTCGTTAAACACCCTGTACCACTTGTGCGAATGCGTATTGCGTTTTTCCTCAAAGCCGCGCAGCAGCGCGCCGCAATAAAATTGATAAGCCAAAAGCAGCAGGCCCATCAAAAGCTTTACATGCAGCCAGCCTTGCCCCCACCAACCCGTAACAAACGGAATCAAAATGCCGCACACCAGCGTCCCGAATCCCAACGGCGACATAAACTTATACAGCCGCCGCGACATCGCCGAGAGCCGCTCATATTCCACCGGCTGCTCCGCCGCTTCGACCTGCGCCAGATTCACAAAAATACGCGGCAGGTAAAACAGACCGGCAAACCACGAAATCACAAAAAACACATGCAAGAGCTTAAACCACAAATACATTTTCAGACGACCTCACGCTCGAAAACGCGTATTTTACCCGCCAAACCGCAGCGGCTGTTTTCTTTATATCAACGACTGTCTGTTTTACGCCCGAAAAATTGTAAATTACGTCATAATTTCGCACAGTCGATATGCAATAAGATTAAACTTTGTTAAAATGCGCATGTAATTAAAACTAATAGCCGCCATACCTCGCGGAACAAACACAAAACGGAAAGAAAACATGATTAAGCAATTTGAAATCAGCACCAGCGTTCAAAAACAACTCGGCGACTACCTCGCCGCCAACCAGACCGACCTCAAAACCGCCATGGCGGACGAAACCCGCAACGGCGAAGTCGCCGCCATCATCCATGCCGGCCTGCCCATGATGGTTCGCAAAATCTATTCTCTGGAAAAAATGAAAAACTTCTTCTGGACGAAAAAAGAGCTGATGGTCGAATTCGTCGCCATGCGCCTTGCCGCCGCCGAAAAGAAAAACGCCAAGAAAAAACGTTAATCCTTCCGGCTCATTGAAGAAAAAGACAAAAAGGTCGTCTGAAAACCAAAATCAAGGTTTTCAGACGACCTTTATCATTGTGAAATCACTATATAATACCGTCCATTAAATTTCCGATACGAGCCAGCCATGTCCGCATCCCAACCCACCATCGCCGCCATCGCCACCGCACCCGGACGCGGCGGCGTCGGCGTGATCCGTCTTTCCGGCAAAAACCTGCTGCCTTTGGCGCAAACCCTCAGCGGCGGCAAAACGCCCAAACCGCGCACCGCGCTTTACACCGACTTTCTCGGCGGCGACGGACAGCCGATAGACAACGGCATCCTGCTCTACTTCTCCGCCCCCGCCAGCTTCACCGGCGAAGATGTGATTGAATTGCAGGGACACGGTGGCCCCGTCGTAATGGACATGCTGCTCTCGCGCTGTCTCGAACTGGGTGCGCGCATGGCGGAGCCGGGCGAATTTACCAAACGCGCCTTCCTCAACAACAAACTCGACCTTGCCCAAGCCGAAAGCGTCGCCGACCTCATCGACGCCTCCAGCAAATCCGCCGCACGCATGGCGTTGCGTTCGCTCAAAGGCGCGTTTTCCCAACACATACACGAGCTGGTGGACGACCTTATTACCCTGCGGATGCTGGTTGAAGCCACGCTGGACTTCCCCGAAGAAGATATCGATTTTCTCGAAGCCGCCGACGCGCGCGGCAAGCTCCAAGCTCTGCAAGGTCGTCTGAAAACCGTCCTCGCCAGCGCGGAACAAGGCGCGATTTTGCGCGAAGGCATGAACGTCGTCCTCGTCGGCGCGCCCAACGTCGGCAAATCCAGCCTGCTCAACGCCTTGGCGGGCGACGACATCGCCATCGTAACCGACATCGCCGGCACCACCCGCGACACCGTGCGCGAACAAATCACCCTCGACGGCGTGCCCGTCCACATCATCGACACCGCCGGCCTGCGCGAAACCGACGACGTGGTCGAACAAATCGGCATCGAGCGCAGCCGCAAAGCCGTCTCCGAAGCCGATGTCGCCCTGATTCTGATTGACCCGCGCGAAGGCGTGAACGCCAAAACCCAAGCCATTTTGAACAGCCTGCCCGAAGGTTTGAAAAAAATCGAAATCCACAACAAAGCCGACCTGACCGGCGAACCCGTCGCCGTCCGTTCAGACGGCCTCGCGCAAACCGGCGCGGACACCGTCATCAGCCTGTCCGCCAAAACCGGCGCCGGCCTCGACTTGCTCAAACACGCGCTCTTACAAGAAGTCGGCTGGCAGGGCGAAAGCGAAAGCCTGTTCCTCGCCCGCAGCCGCCACCTCAACGCCTTGCACGAAGCCGAAGCCGAGCTGGAAAACGCCGCCCTTTGCGGCAACAACCAAATCGAGCTTTTCGCCGAACACCTGCGCCTCGCCCAAAACGCGTGCAGCGAAATCACCGGCGAATTCACCGCTGACGATTTGCTGGGCGTGATTTTCTCGCGTTTCTGCATCGGCAAATAAGATTAAACCTTATCCATATGCGAAAGGTCGTCTGAAAACCAAGATTCAGGTTTCAGACGACCTTTGCCGTTTCAAAACATCGGTTTTTAATAAAATCCACGGATTGCTCACAACTTATCCACAATCCGAACCCCGCTCCAATTTAATCAAATCAAACCTAATCTATTGAAAAATATCAATATACAAAAGGTCGTCTGAAAATTTTCAGACGACCTTCTAAATTGTTCACAAAATTATCAACAGGGCTAGGATTGTCAGCGTCAAACCAAATTCTGCGGATTGCCCGCGACGAAGCGGTTGATGTTGTCCACAAGGATGTCAAACAGACGGTTGGCGGCCTCTTGGCTTGCCCATGCAATGTGTGGCGTGACAATGAGGTTGGGCAGTCGGGCTTTCAGCAGAGGGTTGCCGTCGCGCGGCGGCTCTTGTGTTAACACGTCAAAACCTGCCCCGCCGATTTGCCCGTATTTCAAGGCGGCGATGAGCGCGTGTTCGTCCACCAGTCCGCCGCGTCCACAGTTGATGATGACGGCGCTGGGCTTCATCTGCTGCAATTCGGCTTCGCCTATCATATTTGCCGTTTCCGGCGTGAGCGGGCAATGCAGCGACAGCGCGTCGGCAGTGCGGACGGCTTCGTCAAAGGAAACGTAGCCGTCGCGGACGGTTTCGGCGTGTTTGTGTTCGACAAACACGACCTTCATTTTGAACGCCTGTGCATAAGTTGCCAGCGTCTGTCCGATGTTGCCGCGACCGAAAATCGCCAGTGTTTTACCGTTTAAATCGCGCATCGGTGCGCCGAGGTGGCAGAAAAACGGCGAGTTTTCCCACAAGCCTGCTGCAACGTCTCGCTGATAGGCAGGCAGGTTGCGCATCAGGGTAATCATCATCATAAACGCGTGTTCCGCCACGGATTCATTGCCGTAAGCGCGGATGTTGCACACGCTCACGCCCGCTTGCTTGGCGGCAGCAAGGTCAACATTGTTGACGCCCGTCGCGGCTAGCGCAATCAGTTTGAGCTGCGGGTTGGCGGCGATGTGTTCGGCGGAAATCACGACTTTGTTGGTAATGATGATGTCCGCGCCCTGTATGCGCTCGGCGGTCTGATGCGCCTCAGTCGAACCATAGCTGCTTAAAGTATGCGGAAAATCAAAGTCAAACGGACGGTCGGCAAGCGTGTCGCGGTCGAGAACGGCAATGCACAGTGGATTCATATTTCACCTATCAAAAATAAAATAATGATTTAAATAAACTAACATCAGATAAAATATTCAAAATATACGGCATAGTTGAGAATGGTTATTATCCGAATCATACAGACATCACCATATCAGGAAACCATCATGATTAAAACCATGACCTTTGCCATTTTACATTTCGCCACCGCGTTTGGCGTTGCCTATATTTTGACCGGCAGCATTTGCATCTCAAGCGCAGTCGCGCTGGTCGAGCCGCTTGCCAACACCGTCGTTTTCTATTTCCACGAAAAAGCATGGCGACGCTACGAAAAGAATAAAACCGTGAAACAGGAATGGACTACGCCGCTGCACCATTGTGGATAAGTTTTGACTGGAGGTCGTCTGAAAACGGATTAGGAAATATTGTTTCTCAATAGTAAATATTCTTTCAACAAAATAGATATTTATCAATCAAAAAGAAATCAATAAAATGCTTTCCATCGCTTGAACGCCTATGCAGTTCATCGTTTATATTCAACATCATAAGGAAAGTATCATGAAAAAAGCATTCTTCACCTCCCTCATCGCCGTAGCCACCGCCGCATCTTTCGCCGATAGCCGCATTCCTGAATGGAACCATGCCAACGACTCCGGCCCCATTCCGGGCTTAACCCAAGTCGAATATCACGACGCGCACGATATGCGTAAAGATGATGACCGCGTGAAATTCACCGCACCTGCCACAGGCGTGCGCGAAATCACCGGCATCGGCTACAACGACACCTATGCCCGCTCATTGCAAAACGGCTCAAATTGATTGCCCATCGGTTGACGATAAGTTGAAAAGTCGTCTGAAAACGTACCCATCCGTTTTCAGACGACCTTTTGCTTTATCGGAAACGGCAGCTATGATACCCTTCAGCGCGGAATATCGAAGAGTCGATATTGTTAACTGATTGAAAACGCTATGAAAGGATAAAACATGAGCGGTTTGATTATTGAAGATTTGCAGGAAGGCCACGGCAAAGAGGCCGTGAAGGGTAAAGAAATTACCGTGCATTACACCGGTTGGCTGGAAGACGGCACCAAATTCGACTCCAGCCTCGACCGCCGTCAGCCGCTGACGATTACGCTGGGCGTGGGTCAGGTCATTCAAGGCTGGGACGAAGGTTTCGGCGGCATGAAAGAAGGCGGCAAACGCAAGCTGACCATTCCCGCCGAAATGGGCTACGGCGCACGCGGCGCCGGCGGTGTGATTCCGCCTAACGCAACGTTGGTGTTTGAAGTAGAGCTGTTAAAAGTTTATGAATAATGCCTGACGGTGTTGGGATGGATTTTCTGCTTTGAACTGAGCGAAAGGTCGTCTAAAAACTGAATTTTGAGGTTTTTAGACGACCTTTTTATTGAGTCGAAGCGGGCTTGGGGATAACTCAAGTTTGTAGCGTGGGCTTTGCCCGCGAATCCACCGTCTGACAACCCGAATCGGGAAACCGTGTCTGTTATTTATCTCGTGGGCAAAGCCCACGCTACGGGTGGCTGCAACAGCAACTTGTTCCTTCCCCCGTCCGGCGGGGGAAGGTTAGGATGGGGGTGGCTTTGTGAGGTTTAGGCAAAATCGGATTTGTGTAACCCTAAGAGCCACCCTCTCCCCAACCCTCTCCCGCCAGACGGGAGAGGGGGTAGATTTCAGGTTAAAACAAGGTCGTCTGAAAATTTTGAGATTCGGGTTTTTAGAGAAACTCGTTCTACACCCGTTTTCAGACGACCTTATTTATTCAATCAACACGGGATTGGAATAACTCAGGTAGCGTGGGCTTTGCCCACGAAATCCACAGTCTGACAACCTGAATCGGGAAACCGTGTATGTTATTTATCTCGTGGGCAAAGCCCACGCTACAGATTGCAACAAGGCAACCTGTTCCTTCCCCCGTCCAGCGGGGGAAGGTTAGGATGGGGGTGGCTTTGTGGGTTTAGGCAAAATCGAATTCGTGCAGCCCTAAGAGCCACCCTCTCCCGCCAGACGGGAGAGGGGGTAAGTTACAGGTTGAAACGAGGTCGTCTGAAAATTTTGAGATTCGGTTTTTTAGAGAAACTCTTTCATCCCTGTTTTCAGACGACCTTTTCCCCATCCCGTACCCGCAAGCGCCTTTCCACCTGTCAAATCCCCCCGAAAAAGCGTACAATCCCACGTTTATTTTTGAATTCATTATATTTTCAGACGACCTCCGTCAGAGAAAAGAGGTCGTCTGAAACCATTAGGCACGTTGACACACATGACCCACATGATTTACCCCAAAACCTACGACGTCATCGTCGTCGGCGGCGGCCACGCAGGCACGGAAGCCGCGCTCGCCGCCGCACGCATGGGCGCGCAGACGCTTTTGCTCACACACAACATCGAAACGCTCGGACAAATGTCGTGCAATCCCTCCATCGGCGGCATCGGCAAAGGACATTTAGTACGCGAACTTGACGCGCTCGGCGGCGCGATGGCGTTGGCAACCGACAAATCCGGCATCCAGTTCCGCCGCCTGAACGCCAGCAAAGGCGCGGCGGTTCGAGCCACGCGCGCGCAGGCGGACCGCATCCTGTATAAAGCCGCCATCCGCGAAATGCTGGAAAACCAAGAAAATCTGGAGCTTTTCCAGCAGTCGGTTGACGACGTAACGCTCGACGGCGACCGCATTTCAGGCGTAATCACCGCGATGGGCGTGGAATTCAAAGCCCGCGCCGTCGTGCTGACCGCAGGCACGTTTTTGTCCGGCAAAATCCACATCGGTTTGGAAAACTACGAAGGCGGCCGCGCCGGCGACCCCGCCGCCAAATCATTAGGCGGCCGTTTGCGCGAATTGAACCTGCCGCAAGGTCGTCTGAAAACCGGCACGCCGCCGCGCATCGACGGCCGCACGATTGATTTCTCCCAGCTCACCGAACAGCCCGGCGACACGCCCGTGCCCGTCTTCTCCGTGCGCAGCAACGCCGAAATGCACCCGCGCCAAGTGTCCTGCTGGATTACGCATACCAACCTGCAAACCCACGACATCATCCGCAGCGGTTTCGACCGCAGCCCCATGTTCACCGGCAAAATCGAAGGCGTCGGCCCGCGCTACTGCCCGTCTATCGAAGACAAAATCAACCGCTTTGCCGACAAAGACAGCCACCAGATTTTCCTCGAACCCGAAGGCCTGACCACCAACGAATACTACCCCAACGGTATCTCCACCAGCCTGCCGTTCGACATCCAAATCGCGCTCGTGCGCAGTATGAAAGGCCTGGAAAACGCCCATATCCTGCGCCCCGGCTACGCCATCGAATACGACTACTTCGACCCGCGCAACCTCAAAGCCAGCCTTGAAACCAAAACCATCCAAGGCCTCTTCTTCGCCGGACAAATCAACGGCACGACCGGCTACGAAGAAGCCGCCGCACAAGGCCTGCTCGCAGGCGCGAATGCCGTGCAATACGTCCGCGAACAAGACCCGCTCCTGCTGCGCCGCGAACAAGCCTATCTCGGCGTATTGGTGGACGACCTCATCACCAAAGGCGTGAACGAACCCTACCGCATGTTCACCAGCCGCGCCGAATACCGCCTGCAACTCAGGGAAGACAACGCCGATATGCGCCTGACCGAAGACGGCTACAAAATCGGCTTGGTGGGTGAAGAGCAATGGCGCATGTTTAACGAAAAACGCGAAGCCATCGAACGCGAAATCCAACGTTTGAAAACAACGTGGTACACGCCGCAAAAACTCGCCGAAGACGAACAAATCCGCGTGTTCGGACAAAAACTCAGCCGCGAAGCCAACCTGCACGACCTCCTGCGCCGCCCGAACCTCGACTACGCCGCACTGATGACGCTTGAAGGCGCAAGGTCGTCTGAAAACCTCTCCGCCGAAGTTATCGAACAAGTCGAAATCCAAGTCAAATACCAAGGCTATATCGACCGCCAAAACGAAGAAATCGACAGCCGCCGCGACATCGAAACCTTAAAGCTGCCCGACGACATCGATTACAGCAAAGTCAAAGGTTTATCCGCCGAAGTGCAGCAAAAGCTCAACCAGCACAAACCCGAAACCGTCGGACAAGCCAGCCGCATTTCCGGCGTAACCCCTGCGGCAGTGGCGTTGCTGATGGTGCATTTGAAGCGCGGGTTTAAGGGGGCGAAGTAGGCTCACCCGCAGATAGTAAAAGGTCGTCTGAAACCGAAAATCAGGTTTCAGACGACCTTTTAAATATCAGAACATATCCATATGATTAAACCAAGACATACCTATGCCGTCATTCCCGCGCAGGCGGGAATCCAGAAGTTTAAAATTACGGTAATCTCTAAACATTTCTGAATGATTGCGGTCTGGATTCCCGCCTGCGCGGGAATGACGATGCGGGTATTCTTATTTGAATTTATGATTAAACAAAGGGATAGCATGGAAACCCAAACTTTAGAAAACCCCACTTTCGATACACAAGACGAATTCAAGCGTAAGCCTATTGCCGAAAACATCATCAGGCTGCTTACCTCGCCCATCGACCTTTCCCCTATGGTCATCGACGGCGGCTGGGGAACGGGTAAAACCGAATTTTGCCAAAAACTGATTCGGCTCATGCAGCAGCAACATCCCGATTATCAGCCCGTCTATATCGACGCCTTTCGTTCAGACCACAGCGGAGAGCCTCTGCTGGCATTGTTTGCCGAAATCATTAAAGCCTGTACGCCTGAAGATACTGGCGAGCGGCCGTCTGAACAGCGCAAAGAAATGACGAAGAAAGTCGCGAAAGCCGCAGGATTCGTAATGAAAACCGTTGCTAAGGCAGCGGTTGGTCATGTCCTAAAGCAAAATACAGACGATTTAGTAGAAGAATTCCAACAGATAATGAATGGCAACCAAGATGCAAACAGTTTGGCCGAAACCGTAACCGATGCCGCTGCCACAATCGCCAGCCATACCATCGATGCAACCGTCGAAGCCTTATTGAAAGAGCAAATCGAAGCGGAAAAAAATCTGGAAACGCTCAAAGCCTGCCTGAAAGAATTGGCAACGGACAAACCGATTATCCTGTTTATCGACGAACTCGACCGCTGCCGCCCTGATTACGCCGTCGATATGCTGGAGGTTATCAAGCATGTCTTTGATGTCGAAAACGTCAAAGTCGTGCTGGTGACGAACACCAAACAACTGCGCGCGGCGATTAATCATCGGTATGGGGTGGAAGTGGATGCGCAAAAATATTTGGATAAATTTTTGAAGTATAGCTTTGCTTTGCCGGAAGTAATTGGGGGGATAAATTATCTTGTGAGAAAGGATAATTTAGTTACGATTATCTATTTTCATAAATTGATACGAAGTAGCCCTATGTTTAATCAATTTAAAGACTCAATTTATAATGAATACAACATAGATTTTATTAGCGATATGATGGAACGAAACAATATCTCGCTTAGAGAAACGGAACGATTCGTCCACCATTTGGAGATATACCTTACCTTAAGAGGAGAGCTAAACAAAGAAAGAAGGATAGAGTATAATCTCTTGATTATTTTGGGTGTATTTATCTTTTGCTTCTATCCAAGTTTAATCAATGATATTTATAAAGAACGTATGGATGCCAAAGATATTGCTCAATTATTCAATATTCAGTCTTGGCCTAGTATGCCAGAGGATAGAAAAAGGTTTAATTGCGCCGATCTTATGGCTGTAATGTTGATTAGACACAGTAATCTTAGCGATAAGCGGTTTATAGCAAATATAAGATATGATGAGGAATATTGGCAATTTCATATGGATAGAATGTTTCTCAAAAATTCCGCCATTTTTCCCCAAGGAGTAGACGGAATATATGGTGTTTTAGCCATACTAAAAGACATATTCCTAGTCCTCAACCTTGAAAAAACTCCCCAATAAAAAAGGTCGTCTGAAAACCCAAAACCAAGTTTTCAGACGACCTTTCTTTATCCAATCTGGTGCCGGAGAAGGGAATCGAACCCCCGACCTTCGCGTTACGAATGCGCTGCTCTACCGACTGAGCTACACCGGCACGGTGTTCGTTATCATATACATAAACGGGATGTTCGGCAAGTTCGTATTTCCCGATAAGGTTGTTGCTCGGTGAAAATATATGCCGTGTTTTCAGACGACCTCTTTTAAAAAGGCCGTATGGAAATAGTGTTTTGTTGTTTGACTTTTCCACCTTCCTTCCGCCCGCACGGAAAAGGCAATGGGTTGGGCAGGTTTATCCGGAATCGGCAAACTGTCAGCCTCCGTCCGAATATATAGTGGATTAACTTTAAATCAGGACAAGGCGACGAAGCCGCAGACAGTACGGCAAGGTGAGGCAACGACGTTCTGGTTTAAAGTTAATCCACTATAATCTTTAAAGGTTAACAAAAGCGTGGAGCAAAGGATATGGATGCTGGAGGGCGTGGCGGTAAACAAAAGGTCGTCTGAAACTGGAAATCCGGTTTCAGACGACCTTTTTTCATATCGATACATTAGGCAAAGCCAAACGCAGAGGAGATTTAATTAACAGCCGATAAGATGGCGTAAAGGCTTGGGGCATCTACGCATAATTCTTCTTTTTCCGAGCGGTAGCAGGTCCAGCTTTTGCCTTTGAATGTACGCTCGGAGGTGGTGTAAGTATTGTTATTCATCAGTTTGGTCGAATGAGTCCATTTGCCGCCTGTCGGGTTAGATTCTTTCGTTTTCATAAAGGCTTCATACGAAAAAACAATCGTTTTTCCATTTTTCAATTTGTACTCTTCCCCGTTCCCCGCGATATAGCCGCCGCGTTTTTCATCGTAGACTTGTGCGCTTTCCCAAGCCAGGCTGCTGCAAGCCGTTGTTTGCGGTTGGCTGTTTGGGGCGGTCAAATCTTGGTATGTGCAAGTCAAATTGTCTGATGAGTAGGTGTGGCTGGCATAGGCAGCCGTAGACAAAAACAGGATGGTAAAAAATATTCTTTTCATTTTGGCTTACCTTTAAAAATCAAAACGATACGGAGTAAAACGGCCTTATTCCACTTGGGAACGATGCGGCGCCCCGAATAGCGGAAACCGAGAAGACGAGTATTGTACTTCCATCCGCGGAACACGTCAGCAAACCTTATTCGATTATCACGTTTTCAGACGACCTTACCGCGCAAAATACGCTACAATACGCCTTATTTCAAGTTTCTAAAATTAAAAGGAAAATTCAATGTTCAGCTTCTTCCGCCGCAAGAAAAAACAGGAAACGCCCGCTCAAGAAGAAACCCGTATTCAGGAAACCGCCGCCGAAGCCGTAGAGAACGCTGAAGCTGCCGTTTCGCAAACGCTTGAAACGGTTCAGGAAAATGTCGGCGAAAAAGCGGAGGAGCTGACGGCGGCAGTTGAAACGGCGGTAGAAAGTGCCAAAGAGCGCGCCGAAGAAATCCGCGAGACTGTGGTTGAACATGTTTCCGAAACGGTCGAACACGTCCGCGAGGCAGTCGGCGAAACGTCGTCTGAAACGGTCGAAAAAGTGGAAGAACGCGTGGAAGCGGTCAGCGACGGGTCGTCTGAAACCGCAGAAGCTGTCGAAGCCTTAGAAACCCAAGCCGAAGTCGCGCCTGCAATATCTGAAGAACATTCCGTAACAGCCTTTGAAAATACAGCCGTCGCCACGTCGTCTGAAACCTCTGAACCGTCCGAAACCGAACCCAAACTCGGCTGGGCGGCGCGTTTGAAACAGGGTTTGACCAAATCGCGCGACAAAATGGCGAAATCGCTGGCGGGCGTGTTCGGCGGCGGGCAAATCGACGAGGATTTGTACGAAGAGCTGGAAACCGTGCTGATTACCAGCGACATGGGTATGGAAGCGACGGAATACCTGATGAAAGACGTGCGCAACCGCGTCAGCCTCAAAGGGCTGAAAGACGGCAACGAGTTGCGCGGCGCGTTGAAAGAAGCTTTGTACGACTTGATTAAGCCGTTGGAAAAACCGCTGGTGTTGCCCGAAACGAAAGAGCCGTTCGTCATCATGCTTGCGGGCATCAACGGCGCGGGCAAAACCACCTCCATCGGCAAACTCGCCAAATATTTCCAAGCGCAGGACAAATCCGTGCTGCTTGCTGCCGGCGACACCTTCCGCGCCGCCGCCCGCGAGCAGCTTCAGGCATGGGGCGAACGCAACAACGTAACCGTCATCTCGCAAACCACGGGCGATTCCGCCGCCGTCTGCTTCGACGCCGTCCAAGCCGCCAAAGCGCGCGGCATCGACATCGTGCTGGCCGACACCGCCGGCCGCCTGCCCACGCAGCTTCATTTGATGGAAGAAATCAAAAAAGTGAAGCGCGTGCTGCAAAAAGCCATGCCCGACGCGCCGCACGAAATCATCGTCGTCCTCGATGCCAATATCGGGCAAAACGCCGTCAACCAAGTCAAAGCCTTTGACGAAGCGTTAGGATTGACCGGCTTAATCGTCACCAAACTTGACGGTACGGCAAAAGGCGGCATCCTCGCCGCGCTTGCCTCCGACCGCCCCGTCCCCGTCCGCTACATCGGCGTGGGCGAAGGCATAGACGATTTGCGCCCGTTTAACGCACGCGCGTTTGTGGACGCGTTGTTGGATTAAACAACGCGGGCAAACAGTTTCATCACGGAAAATCCCGATAAACGGCAATGCCTGCGGACGCGTTTTGATTCAACACAGCCATTTTGCCGAACCATGAAAAAGGTCGTCTGAAACCGGAAAACAGGTTTCAGACGACCTTTGTTTGATGTGGCGGACGAAATATCGCTGCCGTTATAGTGGATTAAATTTAAACCAGTACGGCGTTGCCTCGCCTTGCCGTACTATCTGTACTGTCTGCGGCTTCGTCGCCTTGTCCTGATTTAAATTTAATCCACTATAATTTGTGCAACGCCTATTTCCTCCTGCCGAAAAGGCGAAAACCGTTTGAAAGCAACCCTTACGGAGACAAGTAGCTTTACAAACGGTTTTCAGGTCGGCCTAGCGACCCACCAACGATTATTATACCAACATCATGCTTTTTTGACAAACTCTGATTTCAAATTCATCGCGCTGCCGTCGATTTTGCAACCAATATTGTGGTCGCCTTCTTGCAGGCGTATGCCTTTTACCTTGGTTCCTTGCTTGATGACCATGGAGCTGCCTTTGACTTTGAGGTCTTTAATCAGGACGACAGTGTCGCCGTCTTGCAACACGGCGCCGTTGGCATCTTTGACGCTCATGGTTTCTTCGGCGGCTTCGCCGTCGTTTTCCGTCCATTCAAACGCGCATTCGGGACAGATGTATTGGCTGCCGTCTTCGTAGGTGTATTCGGATTGGCATTGCGGGCAAGGTGAGAGGGACATGGTGGGGATTCCTTTGGTTGAGAAGCGGGGAATTATAGTGGATTAAAATAAAAATGAGACAAGGCGTCAACGCCCGCCTTGTACGGGTAGTACATAAGGGCGTTGGCAACGCCGTATCATTGCAATTTTAATCCACTATATAAGGGAAAGGAGGCAAGGATACGACGGCTTTGTGCTGATGCTTCAATACAAAACGACCTGTCTTGCAACAGGTCGTCTGAAAACACGGATGCGGCTTAGAGGGACAGCGAAGCTGCCTGAATCAGACCGCGTGCTTTGGCTTCGGCTTCGGCGGCACGCTCTTGCGAGGTGAACGGACCCATTTTGACGACGTATTCGTAGTCGCGTTTCTCCATGGAAACTCTCGGGCTCATCATGCCGGCGGAAAGGTTTCTCGCCGCCTGGTTCATATAGGCTTGTGCTTCGCGTTCGGTACCGAAGGATTTCAAATCGACGAAAATATCTTTGCCATCATAAACTTGGGTGCTTTGACCCGGTACGATTTGTTCGACTTTGACATGTGCCGTGCCTTGGTTGATGAAACCCAATTGCTGGGCGGCGGCTTTGGACACGTCGATCACGCGGTTGCCGTGGAAAGGACCGCGGTCGTTGACGCGGACGATGACGCTTTTACCGTTTTTGGTGTTGGTCACACGGGCGTAGCTGGGAATGGGGAGGGTTTTGTGGGCGGCGGTCAGGGCGTTCATGTTGTAACGCTCGCCGCTGGAGGTTTTACGGCCGTGGAACTGGTTGCCGTACCATGAGGCGTTGCCGGTTTGGACGAAGGAGGATACTTTGGTCATCGGCGTGTAGCGTTTGCCGGCGACTTTGTAGCTGCGGTTGGCGGAGGAATGCAGCTTCTCGGTGCGGACGATGGAGTCGGCTGAGGCGGAATGAATGGAAAGGATGCTGATTGCAACGGCAGTCAGGGTGGAGAAAAGGGTGGTTTTAGATAAAGTCAAAACGTAGTCCGTTCTTGAGTTGATAACGCAGTGGGATGGCTCCCAGGCGGTTTCAGACGACGTATCGGCGGTTTGACAAAAACCAAGCTGTTAAACAGTATCGCCTTGGTTTTTGTCAAACGGCTCAGGGAGACTCCCCAGCGGATGTTATACACCGCCTGCGTAACCGTTTTGCCGCCATGCTTCAAACAGAATCACGGCGACGGTGTTAGAAAGATTCATGCTCCGGCTGCCGGGCTTCATGGGCAGGCGCAGCTTTTGCCCTTCGGGCAGGGTGTCGAGGATTTCGGCGGGCAGGCCGCGTGTCTCGGGACCGAACAAAAAGACATCGCCCTCAACAAAGGAAATTTCGTCGGGACGGGTTTTGCCTTTGGTGGTCAGCGCGAAAATGCGGCGGCCTCCCAAGGCTTTGAGACAATCTTCGAAATTCTCGTGTACCGTCAGTTTTGCAAACTCGTGATAATCCAAACCTGCGCGTTTCATTTTTGCCGAATCCAGCGGAAAACCGAGCGGCTTGACCAGATGCAAATCGGCTCCGGTGTTGGCGCACAATCGAATAATATTGCCCGTATTGGGCGGGATTTCGGGTTGGTACAAAACTATGGTAAACATATAAATCAATCACTTATAGAGGAGCATAATGCCGAAATGTTCCGCAGGTGTCAAAAACTTTAGCTATTTTTTCATTGGCGGACGCGCCAAACTCCAGCAAAAAATCTTGCCTGCGCCTGATTTTTTCAGCGTCCGCGCCAATTCGTTCAGCGTCGAGCCGGTGGTGAACACATCGTCGATTAACAAAATATTACAGTTTTTCGAGATATGACCATTGATTTCAAAAGCATTTTTTATGTTGCGCACCCGATCTGCGCTTTTCAGCGTGCTTTGCGGCTCGCGATGTCGTCTGAAAACCGTCCGTCGCGGCAGCAGCGTCCAGCCGTAATGTCCGGACAGAATATCCGCCAATTCCTCGCTTTGGTTGAAGCCGCGGTGCAGCCGCCTTTCTTTGCTCAACGGCACGGGCAGCACAAAATCGAAACGCTCCGTTTCCAACCAGTCGGGCGCATGGCGGCGCATCAGTTCCGCCAGCGGACGGCTCATGCCGAGGTCAGCCAAATGCTTCAACGCGCGTATCATACTGCTGACGGGCGGCTCATAATACAGCGAAGCCCACATCCGCTCAAATGCCGGCGGCTTCTTCTGGCAGCCGCCGCACACCGCCCCGCCCTGTATCGAGCGGAAACACAAAGGGCAACTGTTTGCCGCGTCCGTAAAAAATTCTTCCAAGTCCGCCGCGCAACCGTCGCAAAAACCGCCATACGGCCGGGTTTCGCACGCCGAAACCAAGGCGTGGCATAATACGCAACGGCTTTTGTTCCGCCATCCCGCATTGCGCCACCAAGAAAACACATCCATAGAGAAAACAGCCATGCCGCACTCCGCCAAAAAAGTTTATCTGATACACGGCTGGGCAGCGAACCGCCACGTCTTCGACGACCTCATCCCGCGCCTGCCGTCCGATTGGGACATCCGAGCCCTCGACCTGCCCGGACACGGCGACGCACCCTTTGCCGAAAACTTCAACATCGCCGCAATTGCCGAAGCCTTCGCCGAAGAAATCGACACGCCCGCCCACATCCTCGGTTGGTCGCTCGGCGGCTTGGTCGCGCTCCATCTCGCCGCACGCCGCCCCGACAAAGTCCGCTCGCTCTGCCTGACCGCAAGTTTCGCCCGCCTGACCGCCGACGCGGACTACCCCGAAGGACTGTCCAATCCCGCTTTAGGCAAGATGGTCGGCGCGTTTCGGCAAGATTATGCCAAACATATCAAACAGTTTCTACAATTACAGTTGCTTCACACACCAAACGCCGCCGAAATCATCGGCAACATCCTGCCCGACCTCTCCCGCCACGGCGTACCGCCCGCCCTGCAAGCCGCATTGGACGCCGTCAACCAAGCCGATGCCCGCCCCCTGCTTTCAAGCATCCAAGCCCCGTCGCTTTTGGTGTTCGGACAAAAAGACGCCATCACCCCGCCGCGCATGGGCGAATACCTCAACCGCCACCTGGCGGACAGCGAATTGGTATTGATGGAAAAAGCGGCACACGCCCCGTTCTTAAGCCACGCCGACGAATTTGCCGAACGTTACCGCGGCTTTGTCGAAAAGGTCGTCTGAAAACCTTTTGCCGTTGTTTCCGTTCAGGCGTGAACCCAAAACTTAAAGAATGACAAGGCTTCAGAGTGTGAAATCCGTCGGCAGGAACGATGCCTCGTTACTGCAACGACAGCCTTATCCCTTCCCCCGTCCGGCGGGGGAAGGTTAGGATGGGGGTGGTTCTCAGATGTACGGAATAAAATAGAGTCGCCCTCTTCCGCCGGACAAAAGAGGAAGCCGGTAACCGAGTGCAGCGGTTACTGTTTTTTAATATAGTCGATTGAAAGTATAGTGGATTAACTTTAAATCAGGACAAGGCGACGAAACCGCAGACAGTACAGATAGTACGGCAAGGCGAGGCAACGCCGTACTGGTTTAAAGTTAATCCACTATAAAAGAAATCCATGCCGCCATTCTTGTACACCCTAAATGGCGGCACCCCCCCCTTCAAAAAGAAGAAAAAGGTCGTCTGAAACATGAACCCCCAAGACAAACGCTGGCAAATCCACCGCCATCTCGCCCAAGACACCGACGAGCGGCTGCAAATCGTCCGCAATGCGCCCAAGCGCATCCTGCTGGTTGGGGCGGACGCAGACATCAGCCGCAGCCTGCTTGCTGCACGTTATCCGAACGCGGTATTCGAAGAATACGACCCGCGCGCCGACTTCCTCCAAACCGCCGCAGCCGCGCGCAAAAGCGGTTTTTGGCAAAAACTCACCGGCAAAACCGTCCCGCAACACTGCCAAGCCCTGACCGACCCGCTGCCCGAAGCCTGTGCCGATATGTTGTGGGCGAACCTCAGCCTGCCCCGCGCGGACGAAATCCTGCCCGTCCTCAAAAACTGGGCAAACGCCTTGAAAACAGACGGTTTATTATTCTTCACCTATTTCGGCCGCGACAGCCTGACCGAGCTGACGGGTCGTCTGAAAAGCGCGGGGATAACGTGTGAAACGCCGACCTTAATCGATATGCACGACCTCGGCGACATGCTTGCCGACAACGGTTTCTACGACCCCGTTACCGATACCGCCAAGCTCGAATTGAGCTACCGCAAAGCGGCGACGTTCCGGCAGGACATGGAAACCTTAGGGCTATGGCACGCCTTGAAATTCAGCGACGCCCAAGCGGCTGAAGCGTTTGTGGATAAGATTTTTGAAACCGAAGGCGGTCTGACCGTCACGCTCGAAACCGTGTACGGCCATGCCGTGAAGAAACTGACACTGCCCGAGGGGGAAAATGTGGTGCGGTTTTATCCGAAAGGCTGAACGGTTTGTCAAAACAAATGAAAGGTCGTCTGAAAACGTTTTATAGTGGCTTAACTTTAAACCAGTACGGCGTTGCCTCGCCTTAGCTCAAAGAGAACGATTCTCTAAGGTGCTGAAGCACCAAGTGAATCGGTTCCGTACTATCTGTACTGTCTGCGGCTTCGTCGCCTTGTCCTGATTTAAATTTAATCCACTATAACGAATGGCGTTAAAACGTTTTCAGACGACCTTTTTACGCGGCGGCAAGCCTGTTTCCTTTCCATTTCCGTCCAATGCCCGATCGGACAGATGGCTCAATTCGACTCAGGCGTTCTGCTTCAATCCACGCTAAAGCCGACAAAAAAGGTCGTCTGAAACCCAAAATCCGGTTTCAGACGACCTTTTTCAAACCCTTACCTCGTCAATAAAGTTCTAACGGCACATCCAACAATGCCTGCGCGTTTTCAATCTGCGCGGCGCAGGCGTAAACCTGCGGCAGGACGTGGGCGCAATAGACGCGGGCGTTGTGTTGCTGCGCGGCGTAGAAACTGCTGCCGAAGCCGTCGGCGTCTTCCGTTTGGGCAGCTTCGGCGGCAAGGTAGGCGCGGGCGAGTCCGATGGCGCCGAGCGTCAGCCCCATTTGTTGCAGGTAGGCGTTGGACGCGGCGGCGGCAAGGGCGGGACGGTCGGCGTATCCGACCATGCGGGCGATGCTTTGTTCCGCCGTTTCAATGGATTGCGCCAGTTGCTGCGCGACGACGGGTTCGGTGGCCGCGAGTTTGTCCGCCAGCTCTTTGCCTTCGGCGAGCAGCTTCAAGGGCAGCGCGCCGTTTTTGCCGGTGGTTTTGCGGCCTGCCAAATCGGCGGCCTGTATGCCGTTGGTACCTTCGTAAATCGGCGTAATCCGCACGTCGCGCAGGTATTGCGCCACGCCGCTTTCTTCGACGTAGCCCGCGCCGCCGTAAATCTGAATGGCGAGGTTGGTCAGGACGACGCCGTTGTCGGTCGGCCAGGCTTTGACGATGGGAATCAGGAAATCCAGTTCGCGCTCGGCTTCTTTGCGCAATACGTTGTCGGGGCAGGCGGCGGCAAAATCGGTCAGGGCGGCGGCGCGCAGATACAGGGCGCGTTGGGCGGCGAGCGTTGCCTTTTGTATCAACAACATACGGCGCACGTCGGGATGGCGGATAATTGCTACGTCGTCTGAACCGTCCGTCTCGTCGCGTCCCTGTACGCGTTCTTTCGCATAGGCGAGCGCGTTTTGGTAGGCGCGTTCGGCGACGGCGTGGCCTTCGATGCCGACGTTCAGCCGCGCGGTTTTCATCATGGTAAACATATACGCCAAACCCTTGCCCGCCCTGCCGACCAGATAGCCTTCGGCGTTGTCGAACTCCATCGTGCAGGTCGGGCTGGCGTGTATGCCGAGCTTGTGTTCGATGCCGATGGCGCGTACGCCGTTACGTCCGCCCAAGCTGCCGTCCGCGTTCACCAAATATTTCGGCACGATAAACATCGACACGCCCTGCACGCCCGGCGCGGCATCGGGCAGGCGCGCGAGCACCAGATGGACGATGTTTTCCGTCATTTCCTGATCGCCCCAAGTGATGAAGATTTTCTGACCACTGAGGGCATACGCGCCGTTTTCTTTCGGCACGGCGCGGGTGGCGATGTGGTTTAAATCCGAACCCGCCTGCGGTTCGCTCAAATTCATCGTTCCCGCCCATTCGCCGCTGCACATTTTCGGCAGGTAGGTCTGTTTCTGCTCCTCGCTGCCGTGTTTGAACAGCGCGTCCACCGCCCCCAACGTCAGCATCGGCATCAGCGACAGGGCGAGGTTGGCGGCGCACCACATCTCTTCACACGCCGCCGACACGACCGCCGGCAGCCCCTGCCCGCCAAACTCCGCCGGCGCGCGCAAACCCGCCCAGCCCGCTTCGCAAAAATCATAGTAGGCACGCGCCAAATCGGGATGAGTGGTGATCAGGTCGTCTGAAAAACCCGCGCCGTGCAAATCGCCGGTGCGGTTGGTGTCCGCCCATTGCTCCGAGGCAAACCGCGCCGCTTCGTCCAGCACCGCATCCACTGTTTCCGCATCCAAACCTTCCGCATGGGGCAGTTGCAGGATTTCGTCCAACCTGCCGTGCACGCGGATGCCGAAACGCAATTCGTTTACAGGGGCCGTGTAGCTCATGGAATCTCTCCGAAGTGAATGATTTGAAATGGATTTGGGATAAATTGGTATAGTTATACTAATCCTAAACCACAGGTTTGCAAAGCGCAGGTTTTCAGACGACCTCAGGCAAAATATAGTGGATTAAATTTAAATCAGGACAAGGCAACGAAGCCGCAGACAGTACAGATAGTACGGCAAGGCGAGGCAACGCCGTACTGGTTTAAAGTTAATCCACTATGCAAGGCTATCCTTTTATTTTTTAAAAAATTATTTCAAATCGGGCGGCATGGGCAGAGCGCAGCAGGTTTGAGCGCGGTCAAAGTAGGCGGAGGTCGTCTGAAAAAGATTTCGAGCTTTTCAGACGACCTCCATTTACTAACGACAAGTTATCGTTTCTTCAAAACAATTGGCGCGACTTCTTCCATTTATCGTAATACATAAAACCCATTTGATCGATTTTCCATTCCCCACCTTCCAAAACCAACGTATAGGTTTTCTTTTCCTCCCCATCTTCCAACACATCTATTTCGTATTTTTTATCACTGATTTTCCGTTCAGACGTAATAGTTTCGTTATATTCTGGCGGCATTTGAAAAGAAGGAGCTTCTTGTCTAGCTTACCTTAAAGATAAAGCTTTTTTAGATAAAAATTGGTGATGTATTTTTTTGATTTCATCAGATCTTTTTTTACTGTTTTCATCTACATCAATTTCAAAAAAAGTACCTTCATCCAAACTTTTTTGAGTAAGCCCTCCCCAATACAATTCATAATCTTTCATTTGTTGAATGAACTCAGCTAATGTTTCATGCGCGGTTTTCATATTACGAATTTCCTTTGAAGTGTTCTAAATTGCATTTTACTCATTTTCTATAAAAAGGTCGTCTGAAACGCTTATCCGTGTTTCAGACGACCTTTCGCTTTCAGGATTTAAAAAAACGGATTGTGCCGTTTTTCATGCCCGATGTCGGTCATTCTGCCGTGTCCGGCGATGACGCGCGTGTCTTCGGGCAGGACGAACAGTTTGGTGCGGATATTATGGATGAGGTCGGCGTGGTTGCCGCGCGGAAAGTCGGTTCTGCCTATGGTTTCGTAAAACAATACGTCGCCCGCGATAAGCAGCCCTGCTTCGGCGCAGTAGAAAACGACGTGGCCGGGCGTGTGGCCGGGGATGTGCAGAACTTGGAAGGCGTGGCTGCCGACCTTGAGCGTTTCTCCTTCGGTCAGCCAACGGGTCGGCTCGAACGCGGGGGAAACGGGAAAGCCGTATTGGGCGGTCGTTTCGGGCAGGGCTTGGAGCAGAAATTCGTCGTCTGCATGAGGGCCGATGACGGGAACGGGACGGTGTTCCCGCAATTCCACCACGCCGCCGGCATGGTCGAGATGGCCGTGGGTCAGCCAAATGGCGGTTAGGGTGAGGTTTTTCGCTTCCAGCTCTTGCAGGAGGTAGGAAACGTCGCCGCCGACATCGGTCAGGACGGCTTCGCGGGTTTCATCATCCCACAAGAGGGTGCAGTTTTGGCGAAAAGGGGTAACGGCAATGATTTCGGCTTGAAGTGCCATGAGGCGGGATTCCTTGGGTAGTGGTTGGACGGGGCGGATATTTTCAGACGACCTTCGGTCTGCTTATGCGGTATCATTATTATATTTGAAATAATCACTCACATTATTGGAACGTTTATGAGAACTTCAATGCAGGGCATGATACCGATTTTTGCCGCTTTTTTCATCCAAACGGCGCTCGGCGCGGATTTGATGCTGGCGCAGGAATACAAAGACCAAGACATTACAGGCTGGGCGATGAGCGAGAAGCTCGACGGCGTGCGCGCGTATTGGGACGGGCGGCAACTGATCAGCAGGCAGGGCTACGCGTTTACCCCGCCCAAAGGTTTTACTGCGCAGTTCCCACCCTATCCGCTCGACGGCGAGCTGTATAGCGGGCGCGGGCAGTTTGAACAGATTTCCGCCGCCGTGCGCTCATCTTCCGGCGACTGGCGCGGCATCCGCCTGCACGTTTTCGACGTACCCAAAGCGCAGGGCAATCTCTACCAACGCCTCGCAGTCGCGACGCAATGGCTGAAAACGCATCCGAACGCGCCCATCACCATCATCCCGCAAACCAAAGTGCGCGACCGGCAGCACGCGATGGATTTTTTGAAACAAATCGAAGCGCAGGGCGGCGAAGGCGTGATGCTGCGCCAGCCCGAATCGCGTTACAGCGGCGGCAGGAGCAGCCAATTATTGAAACTGAAAAGCCAATACGACGACGAATGCACGGTAACGCGACATTATGAAGGCAAAGGGCGCAACGCCGGACGGCTGGGCGCGGTCGGCTGCAAAAACCAACACGGCGAATTCCGCATCGGCAGTGGCTTCAAAGACAAAGACCGCGACAACCCGCCCAAAATCGGCGCGGTCATCACATACCGCTACCGCGGCTTCACGCAAAAAGGCACGCCGAAATTTGCGACGTTTGTGCGGGTCAGGACGGACAGGTAAGAGCGGATGATTGGAAGGTCGTCTGAAAACCGTATTTTTAGGTTTTCAGACGACCTTTTCACAAGTTTGACGGATACAGAATCGGTTTTCTGCTTTGGCGGCGGAAGGGGTAGCTTTGGTATATGGTGTACAATTTCTGCCTGATTAGTTTTTAATGGATTGGTTTGATAGAGGGATAAATGATGAATGTTAATGATTTAATTAATGAAAGTATCGAATTAGTTAGTGAGAAACAATACACTGAAGCGATTAAAATACTACATCAGGCTTGGGACGGGATTACGGATAAAAGCACTCAGATTACAGAGCAAATTGTGATTCAATCTTGGATTGGATGTTGTTATTTTGAACAGGCTATGAAGGCAAAAGATACGGACCACGCAGACAAATTATTTAGGAAAGCCATTAAACATTATCGAAAGTGGCTACGGCTTATCAAGGCAGATGAACAAAACGACGTTCAGAAACAAATCAGTGCTCTATCTTGGCTTGGACGTTGTTATTTTGAGCGGGCTAAGAAAACCAAGGATACGGATAAAAGAAATAAACTGTTTGAGCGAGCCGTTAAACATTATCAGAAATGGTTGCAGCTTGCCAAGAAACTGATAGATGAACAACTCAGTGTTCAGCAACAAATCAGTGCTCTATCTTGGCTTGTTGGTTGTTATTTTGAACAGAGCAAGAAAACCAAAGATGTGACCATAGCAGGTGAAATATTTGGTCAAGCCATTGAATTTTATGAAAAAGTTTTAAAACTTACTGATAAATTGGCAGACCATTCCCGTATTTGGCAACAGGCTTATGTACGATCTTGGCTTGGGCGTTTTTATCTTGAACATGCCAAGAAAACCAAAGATACAGATAAAGCAAGCAACTTATTTGAGAAAGCCACCGAACACCATCAAGAGTGGCTACGGCTTATCAAGGCAAATCGACAAAACGACGTTCAGCAACAAACTAATGCCCAATCTTGGCTTGGATGTTGTTATCTTGAATGGGTCAAGAGAATTGGAATTACATCATCTGAAGCAGAAAAATTTATTAAGCAGGCTACTGAATATTTTTCACCTGCCTATGAACAACTATCACGATTAAGTGATGAAGCAGAAAAAAAGGTAATAGAAAAAAGAATCCGTCAAAGTTTAAGAGATATTGATTACCTCAATAAGAAATGGATTTCCTATTTCGAAAAGAAAAAACAAGAAATACAGGAATCACTTTTCCAAGGTAAAACTTCACAACCTCAAGACGCCGTTGCAACCGTGTTGGCGGTTCTCCATATTACGCCGATAGAGTTGGGCTTTACCCCGATGGCGCATTACACTTCGCCCCATGTATGTCATATATTATTCGGCATCGGCGGCAGTGAAACCGCCAGTCCGATGCGGCTCGGCAGCTCCACTTATATGAACGACCCGTCTGAAGGCAAGGCATTGTTGGACTTGCTGAACCAGCAGGATTTGGAGTTGGAAAACAAGGCGGATGGCGCGTCCCACAATGCTTTTTTCACCTGTTTCTCCAGCCGCGTCAACGACTTGAACCAGTTCCGCCTGTATGGCAAAGAGGGCGGCGTAGAGGCTTCGGGCTGCTGCCTGGTGTTCAATAAAAACGGGGATTGGTTGAAAGAATCGGATATTTCCGTCCCATTTCGCGGTCTGTCTGAAATGTCTGGTCAGAGTTCAGACGACCTGCCGGAAGCTGTTTTTTCAGATAATGAATACGAAAAACTGCCGCTTTATCAAGTAGCTTATATCGCGTACCAAGATGAATATATTGCAGATAAGAAATGCGAAATATGGCTTTCTGCACCCAATAAGGCTTTCGACCTTCATCAAAATTTAGCAAAAGAAAATTTAGGTTCGTCCATTCGATTTACGTTAAATTCAAACATCAGTCGGTTCGGTATCCGCCTGAAACCCGTCGGCAATGAAGAATGGCATCAGTTCCGCTTGGAAAAATTAAAAGAAGCTTTGGAAGAGCTTATCAGGTTTTTCAAGGACAAATCCGCCGTCAGCGATGAGGATAAAGAAGCCTTGGAATACATCCGCTATCTGTTTAAAGACTTCGCCTTCCGCGACGAAGAAGAGTTCCGCCTGCTGGTCATCAAGCCTATTGATCCAGACGAAATCAACTATTGCGAAACGACCCAATCCATCTATGTTCCTTACGCCGATATACGGAATCAGGTGGACGAAGTGATTTTGGGCACGAATTACGAAAAAACCGGCAATCAACGCAAGGCGGAAGTGTTCCGCTATCAGATGAAGCAAAAATGCCCCGATGTCAAAGTCTCCCGCTCGACGCTGCCGATTAATCCGCCGAATAAGTAGCTTTGTTTGCGCGGCAATGCCGAGCCAGCCGTAGCAACTGTATTTTTCACCCCGTCGGGCAAAAATACCAAAACTCAAATCAAGCCGTTTGGATACCATTTTCGGCAAAATAATCACGCATCCGGGCATTCAATATCGTCAGCAGTTTGCGCATACAT
>NZ_CALNWV010000024.1:0-34789 GCF_940793045.1 Neisseria sp. Marseille-Q2251 | reverse complement strand
CATCATCTTGTCTGTCTTTCAAACAGTGTGAGGCTGTCGCACTCACACTTATCGGTAATCTGTTTTGTTAAAGAGCAAAAACGAATTATAAAGCATTTCATCTCATTGTCAATCAAAACTTTTCTTATAAACCTCGAAAAATTAGACCAACTGTGATATACTTATTTGTTCGTTCAACCACCGCCGAAGCAGCGAAGAACCGAACTATACCCCCCTCCTCAAAACCCGTCAACTCCTAAACAATAAAAAATTCTGCAAAACACTTCAACAAACTGAAATTCAACAGCTTTTATTTCACAAAACTCAAAAACACCCGAACCCAATCCGCACTCAACCGCACCAAACAACAAAGGTCGTCTGAAATCTCTTTCAGACGACCTTCGTATTTTCTTACTACCTAATTTAATCAACCGATTTCGTTATTTTAGTCGGCAAACTGTTTTTTCATACGTTCGCGGCGCTCTTGTGCCTCTACGGAAAGTGTAGCAGTCGGGCGGGCAAGGAGGCGTTTGAGGCCGATGGGCTCGCCGGTATCTGCGCAGAAGCCGTACTCGCCTTCGTCAATGCTGCGGATGGTTGCTTGTACTTTACCCAGAAGTTTGCGTTCGCGGTCGCGGGTGCGTAATTCGAGCGCGTACTCTTCTTCTTGAGTGGCGCGGTCGGCGGGATCGGGAGCGGATTCGTGTTCTTGCAGGTGGCCGGTGGTGGCAGATGCGTTTTCAATCAGTTCGTCTTGCATTTTTACCAGCAGTTCGCGGAAGAATGCCAACTGGTCGCTATTCATGTAATCTTCTTCCGGGCCGTCCCAATTCAAAATGTCTTGTTCTGTCAGCTTTGCCATAATTTTTCTTTCAATCTATTGTGGGAAACGAAATGCTACTCAAGTGGTTTATTTTATTGATTTCTTAGAACTTCTTTTCTTAAGTCCGTTTAGAAATGGCGGCATAATACCATGTTTTCACAGCCGTGGTTTTGATTTTCACTTTTTTGCGTTTTGCTTACGTCATACTGCAAATTCTTAATGAACTTGCTGTCTATTGTAGTAGCCACAAGTTGATTTGACGGGTAATTTGAGGCGATAGACTGCTTAACCAAATCCACAGCAATAATGCCAATATACTACCTGAAAAATCGTAGCGTCCGTACTTTAAAAACTGCACGGGAGAAAGTATGGGGCGATATATCCGTTCCAGCGCGACGGAAAGCTGGGAATAGGGATCTTTAATACTGAGCGCCATGCGGATAAACAATCCTATCAACAATACATAAGCTGCTGATTTAATTGTATTCAACACTGCCAGTATAAAATTGGCGATGATGATTTTGACGCTGAATGCGGCAGGTTGCGCCACTAAAGTGATGAAGGTGAATACGATGTAATATAACAACAGTCCTGACACCAGGCAGGCTGGGTCGTATTTTTTTATGGGCAGGATTTTGTGCAGCGGATTGACCAACCAATCGGTTGATCGCTTGCTGAACGCCAAGAGCGCATGATTTTCACTCAAACCCGCCGCTTGCAAGAAAAGGCGTGCCAAACACAGGATAACGATGCCGTCGGCAAGCAATATCAATAAATCTCCGCGCATTTTCAGACGACCTTATATTGTTGTGCCATTTCCTGCGAACGCCTGACGCAGGCTTCAACGCCTTGGGCAATGGCTTCAGCGACGTGGCATGATTTGAACGTTTCGATGGCTTCGTGGGTGGTTCCGCCTTTGGAAGTAACGTTTTGCTGCAATCGCGCAAAGTCTTCGCCGCTTTGTTCTGCCAAGGCGACTGCGCCTTTGAACGTGGCGAGACTGAGGGCGCGTGCATCTTCTTCGTCAAACCCCTGCGCCTGAGCGGCGGCTTGGAGCGCGCCGAGCAGGTAAAAAACGTAGGCGGGTCCGCTGCCGCTGATGCCGGTAATGTTGTGCAACTTGTCTTCTTCTTCCAACCAAACAGTCAAACCGATGGAACGCATAATGCGGTCGGCGGCGGCGCGGTCGGCTTCGGAGACTTCCGCTGCGGCAAACATGCCAGATACACCCAAACCGATTTTCCCCGGCGTATTGGGCATAGTACGGACGATGCGGCACGTTCCGCCAAGGTAGCGGCTGAGGGTATCAATAGACAAACCGGCAGCAACGGATAGCACCAATGCGCCGTTGACACGAACGTTGCGGCACGCAGCTTCCATGTCCTGCGGTTTGACGGCAAGGATTAACACGTCGTCTGAATTCAGTTCAGGCAGGGATTCGGAAACTTCAACATTCAATTCTTTTGCCAAACGCTCGCGTTTTTCCGCGCCGCGGTTGGCGATGTGGATGCAGTATCCGCCCTGCTTGACCAATCCGCCCGCAATGGCGGCTGCCATATTGCCGCCGCCTAAAAAGTAGATGTTCATAAATTTCCTTAATTTTTTAAATGAGATACATTTTCTGAGGTCGTCTGAAATGTCGTTTCTACCCAACCGGAAAAATTTCAGACGACCTTTTTACCAACGGACGCTTTCGGGCAGCGATGTTCGGTATAAACCCTGTTTTTCCAAACAATCTAATCCTTCTTGTTTGAAAGTTTCCGCCAAAGGGCGTTTATCGCGGGTGTGCCAATCCAGTCCGCAAGCTTCAAACTTTTTGATTTTCCTACTGAAATAATCATTAGCTGCTGTACGATAAGCATTGTCGTCAACGGAATAACTCCCGTCTGCCAAACGTGTTCCGCGGAAATCCTCGATAGAAGGCGGCGGCTCGCCTTTAATTTCCCAAAAATCTATTGCTGCCGGCTTTTTGGGCTTACACCAGCCCGATAAGGACTCACATTGATACCAGCCCATCAACCGACAACCCGTTAAGGTCAAACCAAGCAAAAAGACCGAGATAATCTGTTTCATTGACTATCTTTCCCTTTTTGCTCCCGTCTGCCGAAAATTGCGCTGCCGATGCGCACATGCGTTGCGCCGCACACGACCGCCACAGGCATATCGTCAGACATTCCCATAGACAACACATCCGCATCAACGCCCGCCGCATTCAGGTCGGCAAGCAGTTTCTGCATGGTTTGGAACTGATGGCGCAATTCGGCTTCGCTGCTGCCTGCTTTGGCGACACACATCAACCCGCGCACAACCACATTCGGCAACTTCGCCACTTCCACCCCCAGCGCGACCGCCTCATCGGGCGCAACGCCGTGTTTCGCCTCCTCGCCCGCTATATTGACTTCGATGCACACCTGCAAAGGCGGCATTTCGGGCGGACGCTGTTCGCTCAGGCGGCGGGCGGTTTTCAGACGACCTACCGTATGCACCCAATGCGCGCGTTCGGCGACAAATTTGGTTTTGTTCGACTGCACATCGCCGATGACGTGCCAAACGATGTCGGACAAATCCGCGAGCGTTTCCGTTTTCTCGTACCATTCCTGAATATAGTTTTCACCAAAATCACGCTGTCCTGCGGCATATACCTCGCGGATATCGTCTGAAGGGAAGGTTTTGCTGACCGCAATCAGACCCACTTCGCCCGTCTGCCTGCCCGCCTTTTGCTCGGCCTCGGCAATACGGCGGCACACCTCCGCATAATTTTGTTGCAATACCGACATGATTTCTTCCTTTATTACATCAATTACAGCGATTTTGAAAATTTTACTTGGTCTGAACGGTTTATGTATTTAAAATAATACAATTTATCGGAACCTGAACAGGGAAACGCCCAGCATTCCGCGCCCGCATTTTTAATCGGGTTCCGCCTCATTATTCTAAACTAAAACAAGGCCACATTATGCAGATTACCGACTTACTCGCTTTCGGCGTCAAAAACAAAGCTTCCGACCTTCACTTAAGCGCCGGAATGTCCCCCATGATCCGCGTTCACGGCGACATCCGCCGCATCAACCTGCCCGAAATGTCCGCCGAAGAAGTCGGCAACATGGTCACTTCGGTCATGAACGACCATCAGCGCAAACTGTTCCAACAAGATTTGGAAGTGGACTTCTCCTTCGAGCTGCCCAACGTCGCCCGTTTCCGTGTCAACGCATTTACCTCCAACCGCGGCCCTGCCGCCGTCTTCCGTACCATTCCGAGCGACGTATTGACACTGGAAGACCTGCGCGCCCCGCGTATTTTCCAAAAAATCGCCGACAACCCGCGCGGCTTGGTATTGGTAACCGGCCCGACCGGTTCCGGTAAATCCACCACGCTGGCAGCGATGATCAACTACATCAACGAAACCCAGCCCGCACACATCCTCACCATCGAAGACCCGATCGAGTTCGTCCACCAAAGTAAAAAAGCCCTCGTCAACCAGCGCGAGCTGCACCAACACACCCACAGCTTTGCCAACGCCCTGCGTTCCGCATTGCGTGAAGACCCGGACGTAATCCTCGTGGGCGAGATGCGCGACCCCGAAACCATCGGCCTCGCGCTGACTGCCGCCGAAACCGGCCACTTGGTATTCGGTACGCTGCACACCACCGGCGCAGCCAAAACCGTGGACCGTATCGTCGACGTATTCCCTGCCGGCGAAAAAGAAATGGTGCGTTCGATGCTGTCCGAGTCCCTGCGCGCGGTCATTTCACAAACCCTGCTGAAAACCCGCGACGGCAACGGCCGTGTTGCCGCACACGAAATCCTCATCTCCACCCCCGCAGTGCGCAACCTGATCCGCGAAAACAAAATCGCCCAAATCAACTCTGCTCTGCAAACCGGTCAATCACACGGTATGCAAACCCTCGACCAAGCGCTGCAAACCCTCGTCCGCCAAGGCACCATCAGCCCCGACGTAGCCCGCAGCAAAGCGCAAAACAGCGACAGCATGAACATCGTCTGATCAGCACACCATTATCGGGAACAGACAAGGTCGTCTGAAAACGCAGTTTACACAACGAGGAAACCCGTTTCCCGTTTTCAGACGACCTCCGCAAGGCAGGCAACACCCAATAACAAACAAACCGCCCGCCGGTCTCAATATTCACTTACTGATAAAGAGTACACAAAATGAGCGAAACAACTCCTTTACACGACTTACTCAGCGAAATGGTGCAAGCCTACTCGCAAAAAAACCAACCGCCGCATATCCCCACCCCCGCCGAAATCGGCACGCACCTCCATCCCCTGCTCGACCGCATGTGCGTCGAAGCAGAAAAACGCGGCGCATCCGACATCTTCATCAGCGCAGGCTTCCCGCCTGCCGTCAAAGTCAGCGGCACCCTGACCCCCGTCCCGCACAAAGCCCTGACCGGCGAAGACACAGCCGCCATCGTCGAATCCACCATGAACCCCGAGCAGCTTGAGACCTTCAACCGCGAATGGGAACTCAACTACTCCGTCCAATCCCGCAGCAACACCCGTTACCGTGTCAACGCCTACCACGAACAAGGCCGCGTCGGCATGGTCTTGCGCCGCATCAACCAAGAAATCCCCGAAATGGAGAGCCTCGGTCTGCCCGCCAAACTCAAAGACCTCTCCCTTTCCCCGCGCGGCCTGCTGATCCTTGCCGGCCCGACCGGTTCCGGTAAATCGACCACCATGGCATCTATGCTCGACTACCGCAACCACAAAATGCCCGGCCACATCGTCACCATCGAAGACCCCATCGAATTCATCTACAAACCCCGCCGCAGCATCTTCACCCAGCGCGAAGTCGGCATCGACACCAACGACTGGAAAATCGCCGTACAAAGCGCGATGCGTCAAGCGCCCGACGTCGTCTGTATCGGCGAGGTGCGCAGCGAAGCCAGTATGGAATACGCCCTCCAGCTTGCCCAAACCGGCCACTTGTGCGTCTTCACCATCCACGCCAACACCGCCGCCCAAACCATCGAGCGTATCATCAACTTCTACCAAGAAGACCGCCGCAAACAAGTCCTCATGGATTTGGCGCTCAACCTGACCGGCATCATCGGCCAGCGCCTCGCCATCAAGAAAAACCGCAGCCAGCGTACCGCCGTCGTCGATTTGCTGCTCAACACACCCGCCATGCAGGATTTGATTTTCAAAGGCGAGCTCATGGAAATCCGCGAACTCATGACGCGCTCCGGCACAGACGGCATGCAGACCTTCGACCAACACCTGTTCGAACTCTACACCCAAGGTCAAATCGAATACGACGAAGCCCTGCGCCAAGCCGTTTCCACCAACGACCTGCGCCTGCGCATCCAAATGCACGAAGAAGGCAACGACCCCGACCGCCTCTACGACCGCATCAGCGATTTGAACCTGATTTCGTAAACACCCGATTTCAGGCAAAACAAAGGTCGTCTGAAAACCCCGATTCAGGTTTTTCAGACGACCTTCTTTCATATAGTGGATTAAATTTAAATCAGGACAAGGCGACGAAGCCGCAGACAGTACAGATTGTACGGCAAGGCGAGGTAACGCCGTCCTAGTTTAAAGTTAATCCACTATATTTGATACGGCGGATTACCCACTCCCTTATCAAGAAGGTTTTAGGGAAAGCACAACCATCGGATTGGCTTTAAGCAGCACCCAGTTTCGCATGAGCGCCAGTCTTAAGCTCCCTTTGTCGAAAGAAGCAGATTACCGAATACGATGTTTGCCGTTTCTGTCGATTTTGACCAATTTGACATCGAATATCAAAACGGAATTCGGACCGATTTTATTGCCAACCTTTTCTTCTCCGTAAGCGAGTTTGGCAGGAATATAAAAGGTAGCCTCGCCGCCTTCTTTCAAAATCCTCAAACCTTCTCCTAAGCCTTTTATGATTTGCCCAACCGGAACAATGGAGTATTCGCCTACGCCGTCATCACTTGCACCGTCTTTACTGCTGTCGAAAACAGTACCGTCAATCAGACGGCCTTCATATCCAATATGTACGAGATCGTTTTTCCGAGGCTGTCTGCCTGTACCCTCTTTGATCATTTTGTACTGCAAACCGGATGCTGTTGTTTTCACGCCCTCTTTAGTGGCATTTTCTTTCAAAAAAGCTTCGCCTTTTTCTTTATTGGCTTGGGCTTCTTCCTCGTATTTTTTCGTTGCTTTAGCTTCAAGTTCTGTCATGATTTCCACCTGCGCTATGCTGGCTTCCGATTCACTCAATTTAGTCTGTTTACCATCGTATACGGACTGTACGGCGTTAAAGAAGGCTTTCATATCAACTTCGAAACCCTGTTCCTTCATCTGCTTCAAGGATTTGCCAACGTCCATACCCATTGCATAGCTGCCTTTTTCATCCAAACTTTTGAAAGATGAAGATGTATCCGATTCAGCAGAAGCCTCGGTTTCTTTTGCAGTTGTACCGTCAAGGGATGAAGGCGTGGTCGTAGTTGAAGAAGTATCGGGGGTTTTATTGCTGCAAGCTGCCAAGGAAAACGTGGCAATCAGTGCCAACATGCTTAATTTCAAGATTTTATTCATAGTATTTCTCTTTGCGAGAGGTTGGAAGAAGCAGGGATTATAACCTTCGCATAAAGAAATCAGAAAAAAATCATATAAACACGATAAAACAAAGGTCGTCTGAAACCCGAAAACCAAGTTTTCAGACGACCTTTCTCACGCTTATGGCAATAAAGCCACATCAACCAATGTAAACCGTCATCTAAGCCTTTATCATTTTTTCTACACTCCGCCGCCGCCGCCAAACGCCCCTCTCTCCACACAGCAAGCTCCATAAATCTTCATACTTTTCATCGTACTTTACGCAAATTATAAATCGCGCACCTCGACATTTCGGTCGGCACAAATTCAGCCGTTTCAACGAATTACAAACGTTAAGCACTTGAGAAAATGGGTAACGCCTCGGCAAAGGCGGTTGCGGGTCATCCGCAAGCATCCGATACTGGATTCGTCGGAAGCAGAAACACGCTTCCTGTTTATCCGTGAAGGAGCATTATCATGAAAAAAACCTTACTGACTGTTTTATTGGCTACCGCTTCCGCCATCACTTTCGCTGACGGTTCTTTTACCGGCGCAGGCTTGGAAGTCGGCGCGGGTGCAACCAAAAGTGATGTGCGCAACGTTAATCTGAACGAAAAAACCAAAGGCGACGTTGCCGTACGCGGCAGCTACAACACACAATTCGGACAAAGCAACTGGATTGGCGGCGTTGAAGCCGGTGTCAAACCGCTGCACCGCAAAATCGCGGGCAATGCGAAACAAAAAGTCGATGCCAACGTTTCCTACGTCCAAGGCTACCGCCTGACCGACAACGCGCTGGCTTACGGTAAGGTCGGCTACCACTACGGCCGCTTCGACAATCTGGGCGCGAAACGCAACAATATGAACGGCCTCGGCTACGGCGTGGGCGCGAAATACGCCGTAGCACCGAATGTCGAAGTCGGTGCCGAATGGGAGCAAACCCGTTATAAAAAAGACAATTTGAAAGTCCACAACAACAGCTACATGGCTACTGTCGGTTACCGCTTCAAATAATCTTTTTTAAACAGACAAAGGTCGTCTGAAACCGGATTTACGGTTTCAGACGACCTTTTTATCGATTCGGGCATCTTAAAACGATGTCCTCTTCTTTCAGCCTTTAGTCTTTGCGCGTTTCCACCAAGACCATTTCGGTGGCGGCAACGGGTTCGGCTTCGACTTTCGGCACGTCTGCGCGGCGCAGGCCGGATTCGGGTTCGGGCTGAACCTGCTCGGCAAAAGCGGCGACGGCTTCAGGATTGGTTTCGACGAACACCAAACCGCCTAAGTCGGGCATAGCGGCAACGGCGGGAGCAGTTTCTTCCGCTTGGCCTGCTTCCGGCGCGGTTTGCGGTTCGGATTCTGCTGCTTGGGCGGCGGCGGCGGCCGCTGCTGCTGCGGCAAGGGCTTCGATGGCGGCGGCGGCTTCGCGTTCGGCTTTCCAAACGACCAGTTCTTCCTCCATTTCAACGACGGCTTCGGCTTCACCTTCGGCAGGGACGGCGGTCATCGGTTGGTAGCCGTCTTCGGTTTCGATGGCGAACACGGAGGTCGGGGTTTCTTCAACGCTGCCGATGGCGGAGTCGATGATGCTGCATTCGTCGTCGGTGCTGTCTTCGATCAGGATGCCGCTGTCCGCTTCTTCGCCTTCGATGGAGAACACGAAGGCTTCTTCAGTGGCCGCAACGGGTTCGGAAACGACGACAACCAAAGGCTCGGCACTATCCTCGGGAGCGGGGATGGTTACGGCAAACGGTTCTTCTTCGACGGGCTCGCCCATGACGTGCGCGGCGGCGAAGCGGACTTTGTCGGCGGTATCGTGAATATTCAGGTACTGCTCGATTTTGGCGGCAGACGGAATATTGCGTTTTTTACCGTTTTGACGGCGGTCGCGCTGATTGTTGCGTTCGCGGCGGTCGCGTTGGTTGTTGCGTTCGCGTTGGCGGCGTTCGTTGCCTTTCGGTGCATCGTTATCGGCGGTTTGCACGCCCTCTTCCGCTGCGTTGTCCACTGCTTCGGACAAGGTTTCTTCCGCACGGATTTCCGCTTGTTCGCGGTTGCGTTCGTTGCGGTTGTTGTTGCGGCGGCGTTTGCTGCCTTGCGCCTGTTCGCCCGAACGGGATTCGTTTTCAGACGACGTTGCGGCGGCAAGTGCTTGGACTTCGAGGTTTTCGGCTTCCGCGGCGGCGTTGCGCTCGTTTTGGCGGTTGCGGCTGCGGCGGTTGTCTTTGGCGTTGCGGGTTTCGTTTTCCGCCGCCTGATTGTCCGCTGCTTTGTCTTTGAAGTCCGCCACTTCGCGCACTTCTACCTTGCTGCCGTCGTGCCTATTGTTGCGGCGCGGGTTTTGGCGGCGGTTGTTTGCGCGGCGGTTGCCGGAATTGCCGTTGCGGTTGTTGCCGTTTGAAGTGCGTTTTTCCGCCACTTCGGCAACAGGCGCGGTTTCGACTGCGGTATTGCCGCCGAAAATGCGTTTGAGCCATGCTTTAAAGGTATCCCACCATGAACCGCTTTTCTGCTCGGATACGGTCGGGGCAGGTTGGGTATGGCGCACACCTTTGACGGCGGGTTCGGGACGGGCGGCTTTGGCTCTTTCGCTGCCGAAAGGTTTGGCGGATTCGTCTTCTTCCGGCTCGGCAACGCGTTTGTAGCTCGGCTCGCCGTCTTCTTCTACGTCGTCGATGCGGATGCGGTTGATTTCGTAGTGCGGGTTTTCCAAGTGGATATTCGGAATCAGGACGACGTTGACGTCCAAACGCTCTTCCATCGCAAACAGCTCGGCGCGTTTTTCGTTCAGCAGGAAGGTGGCGACATCGACGGGCACTTGGGCGTGCACTTCGCCGGTGTTGTCTTTCATCGCTTCTTCTTGAATGATGCGCAAAACGTGCAGGGCGGTCGATTCGATGCCGCGGATGACGCCGGTACCGGCGCAGCGCGGGCAGGCGACGTGGCTGCTTTCGCCCAAGGCGGGTTTCAGGCGTTGGCGGCTCAATTCCAAGAGGCCGAAGCGGGAAAGTTTGCCCATTTGCACGCGGGCGCGGTCTTTTTTGAGCGCGTCGCGCAGGACGTTTTCAACATCGCGCTGGTGCTTGGGGTTTTCCATGTCGATGAAGTCGATGACGACCAAACCGCCCAAGTCGCGCAGGCGCATTTGGCGGGCGACTTCTTCGGCGGCTTCCATATTGGTTTTGAAGGCGGTGTCTTCGATGTCCGCGCCGCGTGTCGCACGGGCGGAGTTGACGTCGATGGAAACGAGGGCTTCGGTGTGGTCGATCACAATCGCGCCGCCGGAAGGCAGGCTGACGCTGCGGGCAAACGCGCTTTCGATTTGGTGTTCGATTTGGAAGCGGGAGAACAGCGGCGTGTGGTCTTCATAGAGTTTCAGACGACCTACGTTGCTCGGCATGACGTAGCTCATAAACTCGGCAACTTGGTCATAAACCTCTTGATTGTCCACCAGAATTTCGCCGATGTCGGGACGGAAATAGTCGCGGATGGCGCGGATGAGCAGCGAGCTTTCCATGAAGAGGAGGTAGGGTTCGTGGTGCGCCTTGCCGGCTTCTTCGATGGCCTGCCAAAGCTGTTTGAGGTAGTTCAAATCCCATTCCAACTCTTCCGCGCTGCGGCCGATGCCGGCGGTGCGGGCGATGATGCTCATGCCGTTCGGAATGTCGAGTTCCGCCATAGCGGCTTTGAGTTCTTGACGCTCTTCGCCTTCGATACGGCGGGATACGCCGCCGCCGCGCGGGTTGTTGGGCATCAATACCAGATAGCGTCCGGCCAAGCTGATGAAGGTGGTCAGCGCCGCGCCTTTGTTGCCGCGTTCGTCTTTTTCGACTTGGACGATGACTTCCATGCCTTCTTTGAGCACGTCTTGAATGCGCGCCCTGCCGCCTTCGTAATCTTGGAAATACGAACGCGATACTTCCTTAAACGGCAAAAAGCCGTGGCGGTCGGTTCCGTAATCTACGAAACACGCTTCCAGCGACGGCTCGATGCGGGTGATGATACCCTTATAAATATTACCTTTGCGCTGCTCTTTACCCAGCGTTTCGATGTCCAAATCCAAAAGGTTTTGCCCATCGACAATGGCAACGCGCAGCTCTTCGGCCTGCGTTGCATTGAACAACATTCTTTTCATAATCATTACCTCGCACAGGCGGGCAGCCTTTTCAGACGACCTGCCTGCTCTTTGTCAGACACTCTGCGAGGCGGGCGGGATTAGGCATAGCCCGCGCCCCTTTTCGGCGCGGGATGCAGAAACCCGGATGAGCAATCAGTTTTTGAATTGAAGTCCGCAAGGTTGCACGCCGCCCAAAACAATGCGGCCGTGTGCGGAAGGATACGGATAAAGAAGGCAATAAAGAACAATGCGGCGGAACACTCCGTCCGCCGCCGAAGTCCGGACGGTACAGGCCCGGCTTGAAAAACAGGTAGCCGACATCTTCTTATTATCGTTATGCCGGAAGTTTCGAACGGTGCGGCGCGGCAGGTTTGTCAAACACCCGCCCCTCGTCTTATGCCCGGTCAAATCGGCAAAATCAAATCAAACTTAATCACGCTCCTGCGTTTACGGGCTTGGGCATAAACGCAGGGAAAATGCTTTGCAGAGTGCGTTTTTAATATAAAATCTCGTTTTAACAATACCATCCGTCCCATACGGCCTGTTTGTACAGGTTTCTGCCGAAACGGATGTTCGGGATTATAGATGAAAACGCACGCAATAAGCAAAGATTCAGTCAGCCTGATTACCGTCGCCGAACACGAAGCCGGACAACGCCTTGACAACTATCTGATAAAAATCCTCAAAGGCGTACCCAAAAGCCATATCCACCGCATTATCCGCGCCGGCGAAGTGCGCCTGAACAAAAAACGCTGCAAACCCGACAGCCGCATCCAAACCGGCGACCTGCTCCGCATCCCGCCCGTGCGCACCGCCGAAAAACAAAGGTCGTCTGAAAACCGCGCCCAAGCCGTACCCGCACGCGAATTTACCATCATCTACGAAGACGACGCATTGCTCGTCATCGACAAACCCGCAGGCATTGCCGTCCACGGCGGCAGCGGCGTGAGCTTCGGCGTCATCGAACAAATCCGCCGCGCCCGACCCGAAGCCCGCTATCTCGAACTCGTCCACCGCCTCGACAAAGACACCAGCGGCCTCCTGATGATCGCCAAAAAACGCAGCGCGCTCGTCAAACTGCACGAAGCCATCCGCAACGACCACCCCAAAAAAATCTACCTCGCGCTAGGCGTAGGCAAACTGCCGAACGACAGCTTCCACGTCAAACTGCCCCTGTTCAAATACACCGGCGCACAAGGCGAAAAAATGGTGCGTGTCAGCGAAGACGGACAATCCGCGCACACCATCTTCCGCGTGCTCAACCGCTTTTCAGACGACCTCCTGCACCAAGTCGGCCTCTCACACCTCACCCTCGTGCAAGCCACCCTGAAAACCGGCCGCACCCACCAAATCCGCGTCCACCTCCAATCCCAGCAATGCCCCATCGCCGGCGACGAACGCTACGGCGACTACCAAGCCAACAAACGCCTCCAGAAACTCGGTTTGAAACGAATGTTCCTGCACGCCGCCGAGCTGCACCTCGATCACCCGCTGACAGACGAAAAACTCATCTTAAAAGCCCCACTGCCGCAAGAATTGGCACAATTTGTCCTGATGCTGGAAAACGCAAAGAAGGTCGTCTGAAACCGTAGCGTGGGCTTTGCCCACGCAATCTGTTACTCAACAATCCGATATCCTCCATGGTCTTCGCACTCATAATTATGGCAAAGCCCACCTTACGGCTTGCTGCGCTTCTTATGCAATAAAAATTAGAAAATTTGCATTAACCAAGTGATTCTGCTATAATTTCGGCGTTTAGCGGCTGTAATTTTAAGGTTTTTTTGGTCAATAGATATATTTGAGGTTGGTGGGATAGGTTCGACTCCTATAAAAGTGCAAATCTTAGTTTTCTCGGTATTAATCGTAATAAAATCCATCGTAAATTACTTATTAGTAGCTCCAGTATCTAGGAAGGAGGGTAACAATATGAGTAAATTTAAACTAATACTTGCAGCAATATTCGACAACATACATGCACTCGGATTTGCATACTTTAGTGGTAGTCTACTGACCAAAAAATCTTTGGAATAAGAAAAAAGGTCGTCTGAAAATACAATATTTCAGACGACCTTTTTTTCCGCTACCATAACGCCCGACACAACACGGACAAACACCATGACCCCGACACAGCAACTCCAATCAGGCATACAGGCATTAGGTTTGGACCTATCCGCAGAACAGCAAACCCTGCTGCTCGCCTATACCGACCTGCTCAAAAAGTGGAATAAGACCTACAACCTCACCGCCCTGCGCGACGAAGCGCAAATGGTCAGCCACCACCTGCTCGACAGCCTGACCCTGCTCCCCTACCTCCAAGGCGCGCACACCATGCTGGATGTCGGCTCCGGCGGCGGACAGCCCGGCATTCCCGCCGCCATCTGCCGTCCCGACCTCAACATCACCCTTCTGGACGCCAACACCAAAAAAACCGCCTTCCTGCAACAAGCCGTCATCGAACTCGGACTCGCCAACGTCCGCGTCGTCAGCGGCCGCGTCGAAGCCGTTCAAGACTTCCAAGCCGACATCATCACCAGCCGCGCCTTCGCCGAACTCGCCGACTTCGTCAACTGGACGGCACACCTGCTGAAAGAAGGTGGCCGCTGGGTCGCCATGAAAGGCGTGTACCCCGAAGAAGAAATCGCCAAACTCCCCGACACCGTCGCCGTCGAACGCGTCGAAGCCCTCCACGTCCCAGGCTTGGATGCAGAACGGCATATGGTGGTTTTGAAGAAGGTTTGAGCCTTCCGAACGTTGAGCCTGAATATTGCAAAGGTCGTCTGAAAACCCGAAACAGGGCTTTTCAGACGACCTTTCGGTTTATGGCTGCTTCGTTGCAAAATATAAACACGATTTATCATAAATAAAGATAATTATTATCAATTATTTCGATTAAGCAAAAATATTTCCTATAATGCCGCATCCCTTCACCTTCCGAGTTGAACATGCAATATTCTGCCCGCCTTTCCCTGCTTCCCGCCCTGATTGCCTCCGCCTTCCCGCTGTATGCCGCCGATAGCGAACATTACACCGCCACACTGCCCACCGTTACCGTGGTCGGACAGTCCGACACCAGCGTACTCAAAGGCTACATCAACTACGACGAAGCCGCCGTTACCCGCAACGGCCAGCTCATCAAAGAAACGCCGCAAACCGTCGATACGCTCAACATCCAAAAAAACAAAAATTACGGTACAAACGATTTGAGTTCCATCCTCGAAGGCAACGCCGGCATCGACGCTGCCTACGATATGCGCGGCGAAAGCATTTTCCTGCGCGGTTTTCAAGCCGACGCATCCGATATTTACCGCGACGGCGTGCGCGAAAGCGGCCAGGTGCGCCGCAGCACTGCCAACATCGAGCGCGTGGAAATCCTGAAAGGCCCGTCTTCCGTGCTTTACGGCCGCACTAACGGCGGCGGCGTCATCAACATGGTCAGCAAATACGCCAACTTCAAACAAAGCCGCAACATCGGTGCGGTTTACGGCTCGTGGGCAAACCGCAGCCTGAATATGGACATCAACGAAGTGCTGAACAAAAACGTCGCCATCCGCCTCACCGGCGAAGTCGGGCGCGCCAATTCGTTCCGCAGCGGCATAGACAGCAAAAACGTCATGGTTTCGCCCAGCATTACCGTCAAACTCGACAACGGCTTGAAATGGACGGGGCAATATACCTACGACAATGTGGAGCGCACGCCCGACCGCAGCCCGACCAAGTCCGTGTATGACCGCTTCGGACTGCCTTACCGCATGGGGTTCGCCCACCGGAACGATTTTGTCAAAGACAAGCTACAAGTTTGGCGTTCCGACCTCGAATACGCCTTCAACGACAAATGGCGCGCCCAATGGCAGCTCGCCCACCGCACGGCGGCGCAGGATTTCGACCATTTCTATGCAGGCAGCGAAAACGGCAGCCGCATCAAACGCAACTACGCCTGGCAGCAGACCGACAACAAAACCCTGTCGTCCAATTTCACACTCAACGGCGACTACACCATCGGCCGTTTTGAAAACCATCTGACCGTAGGCCTGGATTACAGCCGCGAACGCCGCAACCCGACATTGGGTTTCAGCCGCGCCTTTTCCGCCTCCATCAACCCCTATGACCGCGCAAGCTGGCCGGCTTCGGGCAGGCTGCAACCCGTCCTCACCCAAAACCGCCACAAAGCCGACTCCTACGGCATCTTCGTGCAAAACATCTTCTCCGCTACGCCCGATTTGAAATTCGTCCTCGGCGGCCGTTACGACAAATACACCTTTAATTCCGAAAACAAACTCACCGGCAGCAGCCGCCAATACAGCGGCCATTCGTTCAGCCCCAATATCGGCGCAGTGTGGAACGTCACGCCCGCCCACACGCTCTACGCCTCGTATAACAAAGGCTTCGCGCCTTATGGCGGACGCGGCGGCTATTTGAGTATCGACACTTCGTCTGCCGCCGTGTTCAACGCCGACCCCGAGTACACCCGCCAATACGAAACCGGCGTCAAAAGCAGTTGGCTGGACAATCGTTTGGACACCACCCTGTCGGTTTACCAAATCGAACGCTTCAATATCCGCTACCGCCCCGACGCGCAAAATGATCCCTACACTTGGGCAGTCGGCGGCAAACACCGTTCGCGCGGCGTGGAGTTGTCCGCCATCGGACAAATCATCCCCAAAAAACTCTACCTGCGCGGATCGTTGGGCGTAATGCAGGCGAAAGTGGTTGAAGACAAGGAAAATCCCAACCGCGTGGGCATCCATTCATTTGGATAACACCAGCAACGTTACCGGCAACCTGTTTTTCCGTTACACGCCGACTGAAAACCTCTACAGCGAAATCGGCGTAACCGGTACGGGCAAACGCTACGGCTACAATTCGAGCCAAAAGGTAACCACCACGCTTCCCGGCTTCGTCCGTACCGATGCCATGCTCGGCTGGAACCGCAAAAATCTGAACCTCACTTTCGCCGTCGGCAATCTGTTCAATCAAAAATACTGGCGTTCCGACGCCATGCCCGGCGCGCCGCGTACTTATACGGCGCGGGTGAATTACAGTTTCTAATCCCGGACAGGAAACAGAACAAAGGTCGTCTGAAAACCCGTGTTTCGGGTTTTCAGACGACCTCTCGTTTTGGCATGCGGGATACGCCTTACCCCAGCGAGACCATTTCGATTTGTTCCATACTGCGTCCGAGGAAGCGTTCGCCTATGGTGCGGAAGCGCAGGGGGATGTCGCTGACGTAGAAGCGGTAGTCGGGGCTGTCGTTTTCCGTGTTGAGCAACCCTGCTTGGGCGAGCGCTTGGGCGGTCGCTTCGGCGGTGGTGATGGCGGAGTCGACCAGGGCAACGTTTTGCGCTTCTTTGCCGATCAGGGGCTTGAGCAGCGGGAAGTGGGTGCAGCCGAGGACGAGCGTGTCGATGTCGTCCACCAAGAGCGGCTTGAGATATTCGCGCACGGTCAGGCGGGTCACTTCGTGGTCGAGCCAGCCTTCTTCCACCAGCGGCACGAGCAGCGGCGTCGCCTGCGTACGCACGAGCGTGTCGGGATTTTGGGCGTGGATGGCGCGGGCGTAGGCGTTGCTGTTGACGGTGGTGTTGGTGGCGATGATACCGATTTTGTTGTTGCGCGTGGTGTTCAGGGCGGCCTGCGCACCGGCGGAAATCACGTCCAATACGGGCATATTGCCTGCTTTTTGGCGAATTTTCTGTCCGGCAACGGCTGCGATGGTGTTGCACGCGATGACGAGCGCCTTGACATCGTTTTCCAGCAGGAAATCGACAATCTGCATGGCGAAGGTTTCGATGGTGGCGCGGGATTTGGTGCCGTAGGGAACGCGGGCGGTGTCGCCGAAGTAGATGATGTTTTCCATCGGCAGGCGTTCCATCAGGGCGCGGACGTTGGTCAGGCCGCCGACGCCGGAATCGAAAACGCCGATGGGGCGTTGTTTGCTGATAGTCATGATGCGGTTTGTACGGATTAGGTATGATGGGGCGGATTGTACACGTTCGGCGCAAGGCTTAACAGGGACGGAGGTCGTCTGAAAGGGTTTGGGTTGTGTGGAAACGGCGTTTTCAGACGACCCCTGAAGCGTTTGGACGGCAAACGGCAAAGATGCCGATTGAACATCTTTATCTAACTTTATCCTCCCTTATGTTTGCAAATGCCCGTAAATACAGCATAATTAAGGTCTTTAGAACACGATAAGGCTGATTTCATGAGCGACGGCGCAACCCTTTCCCGCCGGCTTCCCGACGAAGAGTCCACACTCAAGCTGGGCGGGAGTTGGGCAAAATCGCTGCGCGCGCCATTGGTCATCCATCTGCAAGGCGATTTGGGCGCAGGAAAAACCACGTTCACGCGCGGCATCCTGCGCGGACTCGGACACACCGGCGCGGTCAAAAGCCCGACCTACGCCATCGTCGAATCCTATCCGCTGGAAGCGTTCACGCTCCATCATTTCGACCTTTACCGCTTTGCCTCGCCCGAAGAATGGGAAGATGCGGGTCTGGACGACCTGTTCTCCCCTGACAGCGTCTGCATCATCGAATGGCCGCAACAGGGCGGCGCGTTCACTCCGCCCGCAGACATCACCGTATCCCTGAATCACGCCGAGCAGGGCAGAACCTGCACCGCTACCGCACACACCGCCAACGGACAAAAAAGTTTAGAAGCATGGTTAAATTCAAACTGACACGAAGACAAGTCGTCCGCCAAACTGCCGGACTGTTGTTCACCCTCACGCCGATTGCCTCCGCCCTCGCCAAAGCCGCGCCGCCAGCCCAATTCGTCGCCGCCCGTATTTGGCCTTCGCACGCCTATACCCGTATTACCATCGAAAGCTCGCGCGCGCTGCAATATCAGCATTTCGCCCTGGAAAACCCCGGCAGGCTCGTCGTCGACATCCAAAACGCCAACATCAACAGCGTCCTGCAAGGCATTTCCGGCAAAGTCCTGCCCGACGACCCCTACATCCGCAGCATCCGCGCCGGACAAAACACCCCGACGACCGTACGCGTCGTGATCGACCTCAAGCAAAACGCCCATCCGCAAGTCTTCTCGCTTGCTCCGGTCGGCGGCTTTAAAAACCGCCTCGTGATCGACCTTTACCCGCACGGTGTCGATGCCAACGACCCGATGATGGCGCTGCTCAACGGCAATCCGCCGAAACGCATGCAAACGCAACGTCCTGCCGAGCGCACAAACATTGCCCAAGACACGCCTGTGCGCTCCAACCGCGGCGGACGCCGCCCCGTCATTATGATAGACCCCGGTCATGGCGGTGAAGATCCCGGTGCCATCGGTCCTAGCGGTTTGAAAGAAAAAAACGTCGTCCTCTCCATCGCCCGCGAAGCCAAAAACCGCCTTGAAAGCATAGGCTACACCGTTTACATGACCCGCAACGAAGACATCTTCATCCCATTGGGCGTGCGCGTCGCCAAAGCCCGCGCCCGTAATGCCGACGTGTTCGTCTCCATCCATGCCGACGCCTTCACCAGCCCGTCTGCGCGCGGTACCGGCGTGTATATGCTCAACACCAAAGGTGCGACCAGCTCCGCCGCCAAATTCCTCGCCCAAACCCAAAACAACGCCGACGCCATCGGCGGCGTTGCCAAAAGCGGCAACCGCAGCGTCGATAATGCCATTCTCGACATGACCCAAACCGCCACCATGCGCGACAGCCGCAAACTGGGACATTCCGTCCTGACCGAATTGGGCAAACTCAACCAACTCCACAAAGGCCGTGTTGACGAAGCCAACTTCGCCGTCCTGCGTGCGCCCGACATCCCGTCCATCCTCGTCGAAACCGCCTTCCTGTCCAACCCGACCGAAGAGCGGCTGCTTGGCAGCGATTCCTTCCGCCGCCAATGCGCCGACGCCATCGCCACCGGCATCCAAAAATACGTCAACAACGCCGTATTGCGCAGGGGCTAAACCGAGTTTGTTGGAAAAGATAAAAGGTCGTCTGAAAACAGGTTTTCAGACGACCTTTGTGTTTTTATGCTTTTAAACCGTTTGTTCGTCGAGGGCAAACTGCTGCTTCCGTGCCGGCTTGCCGCAGACTCAGTTTACTTGGTTCGGCTGGGTTCGGAAGAGGGTGTCGGGTGCGACTTGGGCTTTCTCTAAGCGGGCAAACGCTGTTTATGTTCGGCAAGCTGTATCACTCATTCCGCCCATTTCGTTTGTTTTTTCTTCGGCTTCCAACTTGTTTTCTGTAAGCCGAACGCCTGACGAATACGCTGCACCTGTTTGTCGCGTTTGATGCGATGGAACAGGTTTGGCTGATGGCAGATTTGTTCCTTCCATGACAAAAGGTCGTCTGAAACCTGAACTGCACCCCAAAAGTTGGACACATACCCTCCAACCACCAAGGTGCAGTTTTTTTATGAGCAAATATACATTACACTTTAAATACCAAGCCGTACTCCACTACCTGCATATACGCAGCCAACAGCGTACCGCAGATCATTACGGCATCTCCCGAACCCACCTGCGACGATGGATACGCGCCTATCAAGAAGGCGGCATCGGCGCACTCGAACATCCCCAATCCAAAACCATGCCCCAACACCGCAAAAACCCCTTCATCGCCGACAAACCCGACCACGAAAAAACACAGGCGGAGCTTATCGAAGAGTTGTGCTATATGCGCGCAGAGGTCGCCTACCTAAAGGAGTTAAAAGCCCTCAGCCAAAAGCAGACCGAAAAGGACAAAGCCAAACCGTCCAAGCACTGAGGGCGCAACACCCGCTCAAATACCTGCTGCATATCGCAAACCTGCCCAAAAGCAGCTTTTACTACCACCACCAAGACCGACCCGACCCCGATGCAGCCGACAAAGCCCTCCTTGTCGAAACCTACCGGCGACATAAAGGACGCTACCGGCAAAGGCGCATTGCCGCAGCATTGGGTTGGAACCGCAAAAAAGCAGCGCGGCTGATGAGGCAGCTAGGACTGAAAGCCCTCATACGGGCGAAAAAAGCCTACCGCCATCCCGCCATGGGCGAGATATCGGAACACCTCCTCAAACGCCGGTTCACAGCCCGAAAGCCCAACGAAAAATGGCTGACCGACGTGACCGAACTCAAAGGAAAGGACGGCAAACTGTACCTCTCGCCAATCTTGGACTTGTTCAACCGAGAAATCGTCGCCTACGCCATGAGCCGCAATGCTAACAGCGAAATGGTGAAGGAAATGCTCGAAAAAGCCGCACCCCGTCTGACTGCTAAAGGAACGATGCTTCATTCGGACCAAGGTGTGCTGTACCGTACGTCGGGATATAGGGAATTGCTTGCCCAACATTCCATGGTTCAAAGCATGTCGCGAAAGGCGAATTGTTGGGACAATGCACCGATGGAAAGCTTCTTTGCGGTGTTGAAGACAGAGTGTTTCTATAACGCAGGTGAATTGACGGTGGACGAATTGATGAAACAGATAGATGACTATATGGATTACTACAACCGGGAGCGTTGCAGTTTGAAATTGAAAAAGCTGAGTCCTGTCGCATACAGAACCCAGCTTGCACAGAGCGCCTGAATAGGCTTTTATGAGTGTCCAAGATTTGGGGGCCAGTTCAACCCCTGTTTCGAGGTTTCAGACGACCTTTGCTTTTTAGACTTTCTTAACGGCGCGGCTTATTCTTTGCCGATGCCTTTATCCAGTCCCTGCGTCAGACCGTTGATGTCGCCGCCGTTCAGGCCCAATTCTTTCAAGAGGCCGTCAACCAGCGGGGCTTGGCTGCGGTAGCGCAGGGCGCTATTGACCATTTGGTCGGCGAGGCTGGCTTGTGTGGTTTGACCTTCCGACACGCCTTCGGAGCCGTTGGCAGCGCCGCTGAATCCGCCCAAGCCGTTGACTTGCAGAATCTTGATGTCGTCGATGTTTTCCATCGGGCGCACGGATTCGCGGATGATGTCGGGCAGGTGTTTCAAGAGGGCGAGGCGCACTTGCATTTCGACTTGCTCGACGCTCAGGACGTTGGCGGCTTCGTTAACGGCGCGGGTACCTTCGGCATCGACTTTGTATTGCTGCTCTTGCGCTTGTGCCAGCAGGACTTTGGCATCGGCTTCACCTTTGGCTTGCAGGCGTTGTTTCTCGGCTTCGGCTTCGGCGGCGATGCGCACGGCTTCGGCGCGGTCTTGCGCGGCCTGTTTCTCGGCTTCGGCGGCGACGGTGAGCGAAATCGCATCTTTTTGTGCGGCTTCTTCGGCAGCAATCAGTTCGACCGCTTTGGCACGTTCGGCGCGTTCGGTTTCGCGTACGGTAATCACGCTCTCTTCTTCACGAACGGCGGCGGCGCGGGCTTTGTCGGCCTCGGCTTTGGCTTCGGATTCGGCACGCGATTTCTCGGCAACGGCGATGGCGCGGTCTTGTTCTGCCAACTCGATGGCTTTGCGGCGCTCAACCTCCGCCTGCTCGACGGCTTGGGCTTTGCGGATGTCTTCGTTTTTAATATCGCGTTCGGCGGCGATTCGTTTCAAATCCACTTCGCGCTCGGCGGCGATTTTAGCTTCTTCCGCCTCGCGTTTTTTCTGCGCTTCCTGCTCGGCGATGCTGGCTTCCTGTTCGGCGCGGCGCACGGCGATTTCGCGTTCTTGTTCGAGTTTGGCGTATTCTTCTTCGCGCGAGATTTTCAGGCGTTGCTGCTCGGCTTCGAGGTTTTTGGTTTTAATCGCCAAATCGGTGTCTTGTTCGATTTCGTTGCGTTTTTTGCGGCGGCCTTCGATGGTTTCGGTCAGTTTGGTCAGACCTTCCGCGTCAAAGGCGTTTTGCGGGTTGAAAAATTCAAAGCTGGTCTGGTCGAGGCCGGTCAGGGAGACGGTTTCGAGTTCGAGGCCGTTTTTAAACAAGTCTTCGCTGACGACTTGTTGCACTTTTTGAACGAAATCAACACGTTTCTCGTGCAGCTCTTCCATCGCCATTTCGGCGGCAACGGCGCGCAGGGCGTCGACGAATTTACCTTCGACGAGGTCTTTCAATTCGTCGGGCGACATGGTTTTCATACCTAGCGTTTGCGCGGCGGTGGCGATGCTCTCGGCGCTGGGTTTGACGCGGACGTAAAATTCCGCCATCACGTCAACGCGCATCCGGTCGCGGGTAATCAACGCCTGCTGCGCCGCGCGGCGCACTTCGAGGCGCAATGTGTTCATGTTGACGGGGATGATTTCGTGCAGCACGGGCAGCACCATCGCGCCGCCGTTCATGATGACTTTTTCGCCGCCGAAGCCGGTACGGACGAAGGAGACTTCTTTGCTGGCGCGGCGGTACAGGCGGGTGAGAATAAGGCCGAGTACGAACAGCGCGACGAGTATGACGCCGGCGATGATGCCGATAGAAACTAAGTTCATGGGTTTTCCTTTCTTGTTGTCGATATACCCTTGAGGGGCGTGGGTTCAGACAGTTTTTTTAGGGTTTGGGGTCGTCTGAAAAGATTAAAAATCTGCGGTGGGCGATAATTGCGCACCATTTCTGTTTTTTGCAAACCATAGCGTGGGCTTTGCCCGCAAAACCTACTGCCGTTCGAATCAAACGATCATCCGAGCTGTTTGCCTCGTGGGCGAAGTCCACGCTACGGACTTGGTTATCTAAATAGGTATCATGTCAAATTACGTCGGAGACGGATATCTGACCTACCACGTTTTCTGTTGTTGTGCATATTTTTGGAACAATTTTGCCAACCCATTCCAGCAGTAATATGCAGCACATCCCGACAGTACGGTTAGGATGAAGATAAAGCAGAAAGTAGCAGGCTCAATTCCTTCAGGCAATGCCATTTGGCGCAGAAGCGCATACAGGCAGAGCAAGATGGTTGCCGACCATAACAGTGTAAAAATAAAGCTCCATATCAGCCGCCCTACCGTTGCGCGGACTTCGGTATTTTTCCGTAGCCGGTAATCGGCAATCAGCCGTTTACCGCGCAAATATGCAGACACGCCCGCCAAGCCGCTAAAAATCAGGCAAAAAACCACCAATCCTATGTTTTGTTTATCGAAAATGATGCTTGCAAAAAATAAGGCAAAAAATGTTTCAAGCGTCCATATTGCCTAATGAATGGCGGGGTAGCGGATTTGCGGGTTTTCAGACGACCTGAACCAGCCTGTCAGTCGTCCGCCGAAATAGATACCGTACCACGCCCCTGCCGACAATAAGGCGACGAGTATCAGATTTGCAGGTTCACTGCCCGCTCTGGTCAGACCATACAAAGCCGTTACACCCGACAGAAACGCGGCAAGCCACAATATTAAGGCCGCTGTCCGTTTCAGCCATAATGCTGCCGAGTTGGATTTTTCCAAACTTGGCTCGTTGTTAAGAGAGTTATCCATACAAATTTGTTTTCCTGATTATTGTTTTGTATTTTATCAATATTCTTGGGTGTTTCTTTTTTCGCAGTCTGATAGCTGGGTATCTTACCTTGAGTACCACTGCCAACCTGTTAATTCAATCAATGCGTTTTGGGAAGCTGTTGTACAAATATTGTGTCTTCCTAAGCCCAGCAGCCCGAAGATGACTGTTGTTCCTTTGCGTTCGGTAATCAGACTGACTCCGATGATGTCACTCATATGTATACGGTCAAACTTCCTGTAAGCCCCGTCATGCCTGCCTTGATAACGGATGCGTCCGAATGCACCGTAAATAATCAATTTTTCGTGATCAATATAAATCGATTTCCGGGTAGTCAGCCCGGACCACCAACGTTCCACGCGCCACAACCACAATAGCGTGAGTACAATAGCCAGCAGCCAAGTCATGTGGCTTGAAAACGATGGATCCATCCATTTCACCGTCTTCAGCCAGACGCCGCCCACGCCGATGAGGCCGAACAAGAAAGCAACCAAGGGTTGAAACAACAAACCTCTGAATAACGAATGTTTAAACAGCAGCCCGTTGCCGACAACGATAACCCCTCGCGGCAGCTTGTTTTTCAACGCTTCGATACGGGATTGCATATCACGCCCAGACTGCGCCAAATGATCCATATCTATCCCCGTTTTGTTTTTCTAATCTGATAAAAATGATGCTTCATTGCAAACCGACGTTTATAGTGGATTAAATTTAAATCAGGACAAGGCGACGAAGCCGCAGACAGTACAGATAGTACGGAACCGATTCACTTGGTGCTTCAGCACCTTAGAGAATCGTTCTCTTTGAGCTAAGGCGAGGCAACGCCGTACCGGTTTAAAGTTAATCCACTATATCTTTTCAGACGACCTCAATCCACCAAGCTCCCGCTCGGGTTCAAAATTGCCTTAAACGTATTCCCCTCCAGCGACACCAGCAACACCGCGTCGCCCTGTTTCAACACTTCGTCGGAATCCGGTTCTGCCATCACATAATGCTGCTGTCCGTACACATCCTTCACCCGCACCTGCGCCGCGCTGCCTGCCCGCGCCTCGCCCAGCACCACCGTACCGATGCGTCCAATCAGGCTTTCCTGCGAAACGGCGGTGGTTTCGTCTTTGGGCATGATTTTGTACAGTCCGCCCGCCGTCAGGCGCACCAGCGGCAGCGAAAGGAACCACACGGCGACTGCCGCCAGCCATCCGTTCAGATAGCTGCCGAACACGGCGGCAAAGGTCGTCTGAAACAGGTAGCCCGTCAGTCCGTACACGGCAAGGAACACCACCATCAGCATCAACACCGGCACGCGACCGACATACAGCCAGCTCAGAAACCTGACGAACACGCCCGCGTCCGCTGCGTCCAGCCCGACTTCGGCGTGCGCGGTTTCGGTCAGACTGTCGGGCAGCAGGTTGTCCAGCCAGTCGCTGATGCCGCCCGCCAGCATGGAGATGACTTCCAACACGCCGAGCAAAACCATCAGCGCGATGGCGATGCCGAAGATTTCTGTTTCGGGGGCGTTGATTAAATTCCACATTATCGTGTTCCTTTTTATTCTTGCATTTCAAAGGGGTATCGGGTTTTCAGACGACCTCTCCGCTCTCAATTTCGGCGCGGCATTCAATCGGAAAGTTGACCGAGTTGGCGATGAAACACAGGCGGTGCGCTTCGTGATGCAGTTCCAAAGCCTTGGCGCGGTCGTTTCCTGCGGCGATGGTAACGCGCGGCTTCAACACGGCGGAGACGAAACGCCCCGCGTTCCCATTCCCGCCTTCGTCCATCACCGCTTCGGCGTGGTCGGTGTAGGCGGTAACACAGATACCCGCGTCGGCACACAGGTGCAGGTACCATAGTTTGTGGCAGGCAGAAACGGCGGCCAACAGCATTTCTTCGGGGTTCCAGCGGTCCGCATCGCCGCGGAAGGCCGGGTCGGCAGAACCGTGCAGCTCGGGCTTGCCCTCGGCGGAAACGGTAAAGTTGCGCAAATAAGCGGTGTAGGATGATGTGCCTTCGCCAAGATTGCCCGTCCATGTTGTCGCGGTACGGTAGGTGTGTTTTTTGCTCATTTTGACATTCCTTTCAATTATTTACTGTTTGCGGCAATAAAGACGGTATCCGCCTTGAAACGCCGACTTTAGTTGAGCCAGAAATAGGCCGATACGCCAGCCATCACGCTGATGCCCAGCCACAGCAGGATTTTGGTCTCCGCCCATACGTCATCCCAATACCGCCCCCGCAGCGCGCTGATAATGTCGGGGGTGCAATAGAATTCGACGCATTCGACAAATTCGTCCCAATCCTTAAACATCACAAAGTAAAGCAAGACGGCGGTTAGCAAGCCGATCAAAATGGCAAAAATCATCAAATTCCCCTATTTTTCAGACGACCTGTGCGTATCGTAAAGAAAGGTCGTCTGAAAACGCTCCTAACTTTTCCCTAAGTCCTGCGTGTTTAAATGTCTATACCGACAACAGACGCAAAGGGAACGAAATGAAACATTCTCAGTCGCAATATACAAAGCCGTCCAAACCGCTTTTGAAAAAATTGCTGCTTCCTGTCGCCGCTGTTTGCGCCATTTTTCTTGCAGCAGAAGGTTTCGACCTTTACGAAGACTACGCCCAATACCGCATGGAGACAGATCCCGCGTTCGCGCAACACCACGACCGCGCTTTGTCCATCCTGCATAACAGAGGCTACGAAGTCCACGATTCCGACACCGACCTCTATTGGGCAAGACCCGTTTTGGAATTTGAGGCCTACAAAGGCAGCTTGGAATACAAAATCGTGATGTCTTATCCCGATTTGAACATTCTCGTAGAACGCGTCGATTTATAATCCGCTTCCGAATATTCTTTACTTACCCACGTCCCGAAAGGATACGACATGAAAAAACTTTTACCGGTATTACTCTTAGGCAGTATCGCACTGACCGCTTGTGCCGCCCCTTATCCTTACGACTATTACGATGACGACTATCGTACCGACCGCTACGAGCAGCGTTATGACCGTTACGATGACCGCTATGATGATCGTTACGACGACCGCTATGAGCGCGATTACGACCGTAATGACGACTACCGTTACCGCGACGGCAAGTATTACGATGACGACTACATCGAACACCAAATTTACAGCGATCCGTCTTTCGAGCAAAAACGCGCACAAGTGATGCGGATTCTCGAACGACGCGGCTACCAAGTTCACGAAATCGAAGCCGATGGCCGCCGCGGCCGCCCCGTATTGAAAGCCGAAGCCTTCAAAAACGGACGCGAATACGACATCGTTTTCTCATGGCCGGATTTACGGATTATCAGCGAACGCATCGACTATTAATTCGATTAATCTGTTCCGCCACACGCCGCAAGGACAAGCTCCGCGCGGCGTTTTTCTTTTCAGACGACCTTTCCGACAAAGGAGGTCGTCTGAAAACTTATTTCCCCGCCTTCAACGCCGCCAACCGTTCGGCAATACGGTTGTTGCGGCTCAAGTCTTCCAATTCCTTCAATTTTGCCAACTGCGCCGCATCGGTGCTGCTGTGTACCGCGTTTTGACGACCCATCACGCGGTCGAAGGCGTTGCCGCTTTTTTCGGCATTACGGGCGATGCGGTTGAGGTCGCTGCCGCCTGCCGCTTTGCCTGCGCCCGTGCTTTGCTGCGCGGTGCGCCAGTCTTGTAACTGCTGCTGCATCTCGCGTTTTTTCGCCTGCAAGGCGGCGATAAAGCCTTCAAGTTCTTTTTCCTGCGCAGCGCAGTCGGCGATGGTGTTTTCCAAAACAGGCAGACGCGCTTCGATGTCCATTTGTTCGGCGATGCCCGCCTCGGCAAGATCGTCGCGCCCCTCCGCTACGGCGGCTTGCAGGTTGGCATCGATGGCTTCGTGGCGGTTGCTCTCGTCCGCCATTTTCTTGGCGGCAAGGTGTTTCTGCGCTAACACTTTGCCCAATTCGGCACGCACTTCGTCCACCGCCCGCTCGATTTCGCGGATGCTCTCGTTCATAACCGCCTCAGGCGCAAGGTTCTCCGCCGCATCAATCAGGGCATGAAAACCGCCGCTCACCAGACGGCCCACTCTGCGGGATAGGGTTTCGCTCATTTGGATTTTCCTTTCTTTATAAAATCATGAGAAATATTGTGTTTAGCCGGCATTCGATTGTGCCAACCAGTCGTAACATTGCTCCCATGACAATGTTTCGTTTTCGTCTTCTTTGCCTTCCAGCAGGGCTTGTTCTAAAGCTCGTCTGAATGTGGCGCGGGTATCCGGGTAGGTAAACCAAGCCGACAATCGGGCGGCGAATTGCGTTCTATTCGGACAATGCTCGGGCAGATAGCAGACTTTGTACCAATCCGGCTCGTCGCTTCCATACGGAACCTCTAAGTACAAGTCGACAAATTCGCGTAAAGCTGCCGTTTTATCCGCCTGTTCCGTCCACACTGCCAGCAGTTCGTCAACAACATCCAATCCGGCGAATTGAAACATATTCAGCCAAACGACCAAGCAGCCTTCATAGCGTGGCGCGGTCAGTTGCGAGTCAAACCAAGCGGCGGCGAAACGTTTTAACCAATCGATTTCTTCTTTTGTCCAGCATTCGGGAAAATCGCAACACAACTTATCGAGCAACGTTTCATCAAGCGATCGGACATCTTCGTCGTTGACCAAAGCCTGCAAAATACGCGGCAGAAAATGTTTCATGTCTAAAGCCGTCGCAGCGCCGTTGTCTAAAGGCACGCTGCCCAAATACGCCTGCAACATATCGGTAGGAATCTCGCGCAACGGATATTCCAATAACGCCTGTTGGAAATCTTCGGGAGAGCAGCTATTGCAAGTGCAGATATTCAGCGGGAAGCGCACGTTGTAAGGTGCAAATAGTTCATATGCTTCTGCTATCCATTTTTCCATCTGTTTGCCTCTGTCTTTGATGTCCGACATGAATGTTTAGGAATGAAAGTGAAGGGGATTTCAGACGACCTCAAACCTTGCACTACTTGCTATGCGTGATTTCTTCCAGCTGACCGTTTGCTCCGATAACGGCGCGGAAATTACCGCCCAGCGCTTTAGGTGGTTTGCCGCTGATAATCCAATGTTTCCCGTCTTTTCTCACCCGATACGGCTTTTGCGCTTGAGCGGTTTGTTTACCGTAATGCTGCGTCACATAAATTTCGGTCAGCCGCAGGACTTGCTGCTCGGTAACAGGTTGTACGCCGCCGTCTGCGCTCGCAGCCAAAGAGGGATAGATGGACATACAGGTCAGAAGCCAATGGTGGATTTTCATTTTTCAGTCAGTCTTTCCTTCACGCCTCAAACCTCGCCCGCCTGTTGCACAATCTTCGCCAGTTTTAAAGTGTTTTCAAGCTGTTGCAGCACGGTATCGTCGTATGCCGCGCCTTTGCCGGTTACGGCGAGCTGCAAGATGCTATCGGTGAGGCGGACGATGCGCCACATCAGTTCGCGTTCGTATTTTTTCAAACTGTCGAGGTCGGCTTCTTCGGGCAGGTCGGCGGCGAGCGTCGCGCCCAAGTCGGGCAGCTGTTCAAACAAGCGCGCCACGATATGCGAATGCGCCCCCGCCTGCTTTTCCGCGTGCAGCACGTCATGTTTCGCCGCTTGGAAAAACTGCTCCTGCGCCGTCAGCGCGGAACCGTAATCGCGCGTCTGCGTATGCGCCAAACGCGCCTGCTTGAGCAGCTCGCGGATTTTTTCAGACGGCGTATTCGCGCCTTCAATTTTTAATTCAGCAATAAAATCAGCGTCTTCCTGAGTAATTCGCACACTTACGGGGATACGGTTTGTTGCATTCATATTCGTTTGATTTGGTTTGTATTCATTTGTATGCAAATATACAAGATGAGATGACAAGGTGCAATATTTGAAATGGTTTATTTTTGTAAACCCTAAAACGCGCTGAAACACATTTGCGGATACATGGGGAGAACCGAGCTTTTCCTTTATAATCCGTCCATCTATTTTTCACTTATTTCAAGCAGGTTCACCATGTCCAAACCCACTCTCCTCCTCGTTGACGGCTCTTCTTATCTCTACCGCGCTTATCACGCGATGGCGCAGTTGTCCGCGCCTGACGGTGCGCCGACGGGTGCGCTTTACGGCGTGTTGAACATGTTGCGCCGCTTGCGTGCGGATTATGTGCATGACTATTGCGCGGTGGTGTTTGATGCGAAGGGTAAGAATTTCCGCCACGAGATGTTTCCCGACTACAAGGCGACGCGTCCGCCGATGCCGGACGATTTGCGCCCGCAGGCGGAAGCCTTGCCGGATTTGGTGCGGCTGATGGGCTGGCCGGTGCTGGTGATTCCGCAAGTGGAAGCGGACGACGTTATCGGTACGCTGGCGGCGATGGCAGGCGAAGCGGGTTGGAATGTGGTGGTGTCCACCGGCGATAAGGACATGGCGCAGTTGGTAAACGAGCGCGTGACGCTGGTGAACACGATGAGCGGCGAAACGCTGGACATTGAAGGCGTGAAGGGAAAATTCGGTGTGCGCCCCGACCAAATCCGCGATTATCTCGCGCTGATGGGCGACAAGGTGGACAATGTGCCGGGCGTGGAGAAGTGCGGCCCGAAAACGGCGGTGAAGTGGCTGGAAGCCTACGGCTCGCTGGCTGGCGTGATGGAGCACGCTGCGGAAATCAAGGGCAAGGTCGGCGAAAACCTGCAAGCCGCGCTGCCCCAACTGCCGCTGTCGTATGATTTGGTGACGATTAAAACCGATGTGGACTTGCATTCGGAGCTTTCAGACGGCCTCGAAAGCCTGCGCCGCACTTCGCCGAAATGGTCACAGCTTGCGGTCGATTTCAAACGTTGGGGCTTCCGCACTTGGCTGAAAGAAGCGGAAAGCCGTATGCACGAAGCGGCGGACGGCGATTTGTTCGGCAGCGATGCGATAGGCGAACAGGCGGCATTGGATATGGAAACGTCGTCTGAAAAAATCATAGAACATGCCCCCGCGCCTGAAAAGCTGGATTATCAAGCCGTTACCACCGAAGCGCAGTTTGCCGCCTTGTTGGACAAACTGTCGCAGGCAGACACAATCGGCATCGATACGGAAACCACCTCCCTAGACGCGATGAACGCCGCGCTGGTCGGCATCAGCATCGCATTCCAAGCAGGCGAAGCGGTTTACATCCCCGTAGGCCACAGCCTGACCGCCGCGCCCGAACAGCTTGATTTGCAGGACGTATTAGGTCGTCTGAAACCGCATTTGGAAAACCCCGCCCTGAAAAAAATCGGGCAAAACCTCAAATATGATCAACACGTTTTCGCCAACTACGAGATCGCCCTAAACGGCATTGCCGGCGACGCTATGCTCGCTTCCTACATCATCGAGAGCCATCTCGGACACGGCTTGGACGAATTGTCCGAACGCTGGCTCGGCTTGGAAACCATTACCTACGAATCGCTGTGTGGCAAAGGCGCGAAGCAAATCGGTTTTGCCGACGTCGCCATTGAGCAGGCGACCGAATACGCCGCCCAAGACGCAGATTTCGCCCTGCGCCTCGAAGCGCACCTGCGCGCGCAAATGGACGCCAAACAGCTTGAAATGTATGAAAAAATGGAGCTGCCCGTCGCGCAAGTATTGTTTGAAATGGAACGCAACGGCGTGCAAATCGACCGCGCCGAACTCGCCCGCCAAAGCGCGGAACTCGGCGCCGAGCTGATGAAGCTCGAACAAGAAGCCTACGCCGCCGCAGGCCAGCCTTTCAACCTCAACTCGCCCAAACAGCTGCAAGAAATCCTGTTCGACAAAATGGGCATTCCCACCAAAGGCCTGAAAAAAACCGCCAAAGGCGGCATTTCCACCAACGAAGCCGTGCTCGAACAGCTCGCGCCCGACTACCCCCTGCCCAAAATCATCCTGCAAAACCGCAGCCTGGCGAAACTCAAATCCACCTACACCGACAAACTGCCCGAAATGATTTCCCCCAAAGACGGCCGCGTACATACCACCTACGCCCAAGCCGTCGCCATCACCGGCCGCCTCGCCAGCAACAACCCCAACCTGCAAAACATCCCCGCCATCACCGCCGAAGGTCGACGCGTGCGCCGCGCCTTCACCGCACCGCAAGGCAGCGTCATCGTTTCCGCCGACTATTCCCAAATCGAGCTGCGCATCATGGCGCACCTCTCCGGCGATAAAACCCTCATCGCAGCGTTCCAAAACGGCGAAGACGTACACCGCCGCACCGCCGCCGAAGTATTCGGCATCGCTCCCGAAAACGTCTCGTCCGAACAACGCCGCTACGCCAAAACCATCAACTTCGGCCTGATTTACGGCATGGGGCAATACGGCCTCGCCAAATCGCTGGGCATAGACAACCTGTCCGCCAAAACCTTCATCGACCGCTACTTCGCCCGCTACCCCGGCGTCGCCGAATACATGCAACGCACCAAAGAACAAGCCGCCGCCCAAGGATTCGTCGAAACCCTGTTCGGCCGCCGCCTCTACCTGCCCGACATCCACAACAAAAACGCCAACGCCCGCGCCGGAGCCGAACGCGCCGCCATCAACGCCCCCATGCAGGGCACCGCCTCCGACCTCATCAAACGCGCCATGATAGACGTGTCCCGCTGGCTGGTTTCAGACGACCTGAAGAGCAAACTGATTATGCAGGTGCATGACGAACTGGTGCTGGAAGTACCCGAAGCCGAACTGGATTTGGTGAAAGAAAAACTGCCGCAGATTATGGCAAAAGTGGACGAAGGGATGTTGAAAGTGCCGTTGGTGGCGGAGGTCGGTGTGGGAATGAATTGGGAAGAAGCGCATTGAGAGAAATATGTCTAGATTAGTGCAAATATAATATTAATTATAGTATAATGTAATAACTATCATGATGGAAAGGATATCAAATATTATGGTAAAAATCATATCTCTATATAATAATAAAGGTGGTGTATCTAAAACAACTACAACTTTTAATTTAGCCGTCTATTTAAGTTCCATTTTAGGTAAAAAAATATTAATAGTTGATTGCGATCCTCAATGTAATATTACCGAGCTATTTTTTTCTTGTAGTAATATTATCGATGATCCAGAAAAGGAATTGCCAGGCACGTCAATTTATCAAGCTTTATTACCTCGATTTAGAGGGGATACGGCACGAATAGATCCTGAAGGAATTCAATTATCTGAGCATGAAAAGTATAAAAACCTTTATCTTTTCAAGGGAGATTTAGAGTTTTCGCGTGCTGAAACTTATTTGGGTACTGCCTGGAATCAGGCAATAACTGAAAACATTCATGAGAAAAACACATATATAGCATTTAATAGGCTATTGGAATCGCTTGGGGAAATGCATGAATTTGATTATATTTTATGTGATGTTGGTCCTAGCACAGGAGCCATTACCCGAACAGTTATATTAAGTTCTCATGAGATTTTGATTCCGTTGATTCCAGATAGATTTTGTTATCAAGCTGTTAAGATACTTGGTAATGTAATTAGTGAATGGATTATTATGCACCAGAAAATTTCTGAACACTTGACGCCTTTTGGTATTGAAACTTTTGAAGGTAATCCTGTATTAGCAGGAACGATTCTACAAAACTTTAAAGTTCATTCGGGGTCAAAGGTTAAAGAATCTTATGTTAAGTGGCAAAATAAAATTGCAGATTCAATTAAAGAATATTTGATATCTACAGATCCTTCTCAAAGAACAGGACTTTCTATTAAATCTTCTTTTGATCCAGAAAATCCTTTTACAGCATCAATAAAAGATGTAGCCGTCTTAGCTCCTATTGCTCAACTATTTGGTCATGCAATTTTTGATATCCGACAAGAGCATACAAAAGAAGCTTCAAGTGATGGTCAAATGTATTATGGTTCTGTATGGGAACCTTGGGTAAATCGTATGAATGATTATAAGGAACAAATGGAAAAACTAGCTGAGGCAATCAGATGAGTGATTTTGCTTACATTGCATTAATAGATGTACTAGCCTATCGTTCTCGTTTAGAGAAAGATCAAAAAAATGGGACGCACGAATTTAAGGATGATTTAACACAAGCTTTATCAAGTTGTCGCGATATTAATACTGAAGTTTATGGTATGCAAGCAATATCAGACACTATTATTATGAGCTGTACAGACCATAATAAATTTAAAGACTTTCTAATTACTTTGACTGAAATATATTTAGCATTCTTAAGAAGGAAAATTTTTATTCGAGGTGGCGTATCTTATGGGAAACATTTTAGAAATAATAATGTAACCTATAGCCATGCTCTGGCAGCAGCATATGAATTGGAAAGTATGAAAGCAATCTATCCTAGGATTATGATTGATAAAAATATCATCGATATGTATTCAGGGAATTCTGGGTCATTACCTCCTAATAATATTAAGGGTAATATTGTTGCCAAGTATAATAATAGCTATTTTTTAAATATTCTAGCTTATAATGATTGGGATGAAGTCTATAGTTTATCGAAAACAATGTATGAAGATAATAAAGATTATTTGCTTGGTAATGAATCTGCCTTTTCTAAGCATAAGTGGTTTGAAAATTATTTATTTTCATTAAAGCCACAGCACAATGCTAATCAGAGATATATTGATGAGATCCAGTTGTTAGATTAATTATTAAGGTTCAAATATTATCTTCTTAAAAAGCCGTCGGTTCCGAAAATCTGATCTACCCAACCGAAACCGCGTGCGTGCCTTGAGGCACACACCCTACCTTAATAGCACGCAAAACTGGGCATCGGATGTAGGGTGTGTGCGGTACGCACGCACGCGGTAGTTGAAACCCAAAACCTATCCAAGGTCGTCTGAAAAACCCGTTACAGAGTTTTTCAGACGACCTTTATTCTTCCCGCCGACAGGCATACAATCACGGGCGCAGTCCCCTTCATGGATTCAATACGACCTTGTATATCGGAACTCCCGTATCATAGCAACAAACCGCCCGGCCGCCGCCCGCATCCGACCAAGGCAAACAACCGTTGCGTAGCTCAGGGAGCAGCCGGGCAACCCATCGACACAACCGGAC
>NZ_CALNWV010000023.1:0-37419 GCF_940793045.1 Neisseria sp. Marseille-Q2251 | reverse complement strand
GTGGTATCGTTCGTCTTGGGTCAGTTGTGTGTAGCTCATGGCAATCTTTCTTGCAGGAAAGGCCGTATGCTACCGCATACTGGCCTTTTTCTGTTATGGAAAGTTGCACTTCAAATGCGAATCCGCCAACCCCTGAAGCTGCTTCAACCGCCTCAGCAGCGTCCCAAGTCGCCGTTGACAGCAATGCTTCACCTGAAGACCAAGAATTGCTCAAACGCGCGCAAGGCATCTTCAAACCACTGCCAAGCGCTGAAGAAATGCAGAAACTGCGCCCGTTTACCGAAGAACAGGTCAAACTCGGCCATCAATTATGGTATGAGCCACGCCTCTCCAAAGGCAACACCGTAAGCTGCAACTCCTGCCACAACCTCGCCACCGCAGGCGTGGACAACTTGCCGACCAGCCAAGGCCATAAAGGACAGTTCGGCGGACGCAACTCCCCGACCGCGTTAAACGCCGCCTTGCTCGGCATGCAGTTCTGGGACGGCCGTGCAGCCGACGTTGAAGAACAAGCCGGCGGACCGTTGGTCAACCCTGTGGAAATGGCAAACGACTCGCAAAAAGCAGCCGCTGCCAAAATTGCCAAAATCCCCGAATATCAAGAACTGTTTAAAACCGCCTTCCCTGAAGACGACGCAGTTTCCTTCAAAAACATCACCACCGCACTGGGCGCATTCGAACGTACCCTACTAACACCGACCAAATGGGATGACTACCTCAAAGGTAACGTCAACGCTCTGAACGAGCAAGAGCGCAAAGGCGTGCGCGCCTTTATGGACAGCGGCTGTATCGCCTGCCACAGCGGCGTCAACCTCGGCGGCACAACCTTCCAAAAATTCGGTTTGGTTCAAGGTCCGTACTGGAAATTCATTGAAGATCCGAAACAAGACAAAGGTCGTGCCGACGTAACCAAAAAAGCTGAAGACGAATTCTTCTTCCGCGTACCAGGCTTGCGCAACGTCGCCAAAACTTATCCGTATTTCCACAACGGCAGCGTTTGGGAATTAGACAAAGCCGTTACCATCATGGGTAAAGCGCAGCTGGGTAAAGACCTGACTCCGGAAGAAACCGAAAACATCGTTGCCTTCCTGAAAACCCTGTCCGGCAGCGTTTCGGAATCTGCCCGCACTGTACCCGAACTGCCTTTGTCCGCACCGATGGAATCCCATCCGAACAATAAATAAATAAGCGGTAAATAAAGAAAGGTCGTCTGAAATTCAGGTTCAACCAAGCCCAAAGCTTTAGAGAACAGGATTTCAGACGACCTTTATGCCATTTCATGACCCTATATTATTTGATCCCACATTCTTTTTTTCCCTCAAATGACACGTTAGACAAAAATCAGCCTCATATGCAATGAAATACACGTTGTTCAAACAATTACATCTTGAATATAATCAAACATATGATTTATTTAAGTTTTTATAAAAACCATCAACAAACGAATCTTCAACTCACATCATTGATATCCGAATGCCTATCTTCAAACACGCCTCGTCAGTTGACGGCGGCAAGGCAAAATGTTGAAATACATATCTAGGATAAAAAATAAAAAGCGTTGACCAAACGCCTATAAACACACCACAAAATCCGTTCAGACGGCCTTTCCCCACCCAATAACCAAACCCAAGGTCGTCTGAAATCATATAGTGGATGAACAAGAAGCAATTGACAGCGTAATGTAAACCAAGCTGCACCGTTTCAAGTCCAATCCACCATAAAACTAATTAACATACATTGCACCATGACCTTACTCGGCCTCAAACTCAGGCAGACCCAACAACTCAACCAACGTCTGCAACAATCCCTGCGCATCCTGCAAATGTCCGGTATCGAACTCGAACGCGAGGTCGAAGACTGGTTGCAGGACAATCCCCTGCTCGAACGTCCCGAAGCCGACGAATTTGCCGACGCAGAGTTCAATCACGGTACCACCATGCCGCGCAGCAACCACCTCGGCGGCGACGATGCCGAAGACGCGTGGCTCAACATCGCCAAAGAAGAAGATTTCAACCAATACCTGCACGCCCAAGTGTGCGAACACCCCCTTTCCGACAAAGAAGCCGCCTACGTCCACATCCTTATCGACTTCCTTGACGACCAAGGCTATTTCACCGACAGCATTCAAGACGTTATCGACAACACACCCTTGGAATGGATGCTGGACGAAGACGAGCTGCAAAACGCCCTCGACCTTTTGCAGACCTTCGACCCGCCGGGCGTTGCCGCCGCCGACCTGACCGAATCCCTGATGCTCCAACTCATGCGCCTGCCCGCCAGCCCCGCGCGTCAGGCGGCCGCCCACCTCATCCAAAGTTCGCTGCACGATTTGGGCAAAAACCGCAAACAAAACATCATCCGCTTCCGCAAACTCTTTCCCGAAATCGACAGCGAAACCATAGAAGTCGCGCTCGACATCATCGCCACGCTCAACCCCTACCCCGCCTACGGTTTCGCCTCCTCCGAACCGACCGCCTACATCCAGCCCGACGTTTGGGTCAAAGAAGGCAAAGACGGCTGGAAAGTCATCGGCAACGAAGCCGCCTGGCCCAAACTGCAACTCAACCGCGAATACTGCGAACTCATGAAATCCGCAGAAGACGGCGCGCCCGAATGGAAAGAAAAAATCAACGAAGCCAAGCAGCGCATCGACTCTCTCGAACTGCGCAAAAGCACCGTCATCCGCCTTGCCGAATACATCGTCAAAAATCAGGAAGACTTCTTCATCTTCGGCGAAATCGGACTCGCGCCCATGCTCATGAAAGACGCAGCCGCCGAATTGGGGCTTGCCGAAAGCACCATTTCGCGCGCCGCCAACCAAAAATATTTGTCTTGCCCGCGCGGACTATTTGCGTTACGCTATTTCTTCACACAGGCAGTCAATTCCGAAGGCGACAAAGAAGGCCTGAGCCAAGGCGCGATTAAAGCCGTTTTGGGGCAGATTATCGAAAACGAAGACAGCAGCAAGCCCCATTCCGACGAAACCCTTGTCCGCCTCCTCAAACAACAGGGCATAGACATCGCCCGCCGCACCGTCGCCAAATACAGGGAATCGCTCGACATCCCGCCGGCACACAAACGCAAACTTACCGAATGACAGTTTTAAACCGCAGTTTTCCCGTTCCGTTTCTGACGGACTGAACCCCACCGAAGGAGCTGTATTATGAATCTGAAAATCACCGGTCTGAATTTCGACGTTACCGAGGCCATCAAAAACTACGTTTCCGAAAAATTGGAACGCATCAACCGCCACGCAGCCAACGCCATTTCCGTTACCATCACCCTTTCCGTGGAAAAACTCAATCAACAGGCTGAAGCAGACATCCATCTGGCGGGCAAAGACCTCCACGTCGAGGCCGTTGAACAAGACATGTACGCCGCCATTGATGTTCTGATGGACAAGCTCGACCGCGCGGTGCTGAAACACAAAGAAAAAAGCGGCGATGTCCGCAACACGGTAAAACCTGCCGCAGAATAGTTCACAATCCTAAAGGTCGTCTGAAAACCTATTTTCAGACGACCTTTACATTAAATTTCCTTTTGCGGCACCAACCCGCATATCACCCAATCTCATCAACCCGCTTCTGAGTTTCTTACCCGTAGTGGATTGAATTTAATAGAACACGGCAAAGCCGCCCCATTCCATTAAAACCCATCCACATATGACCCAAAATCCAACACATCCTACCTCGATACCTTATCCTGCCACCCGCCCACTTGCATGAAAACGGAATGAAAGATAACATTCCCCTCCTTGCAGCTGGGATAAAATATATGTTGCAATCGCCGGGCAGTCGGGTAAAAGTGCAAAATGATTCTATACAGCGTCACCGCTTTAACATTCAGCACATTTTAAAACATTAGAAATTAAAACCGCCCGCTGCCGACCTATTCATTTACTTTCATTCAGGTAGTTTATTCATGGATCAAAATAACACTCCACACCCTAATGTACCCAACGACACTGCAGTCATGACCGTCAAGGATTGGCTCATCACACTCCTGATACTCGCTATTCCTATAGTAAACCCTATCATGATATTTGTCTGGGCATTTGGGGACGGCAATAAAAACCGCAAACACCTCATGCAAGCTTATTTGTGGATTGCTCTGGTTTGCCTCATTATCATGATCCCACTAGTATTTTTTATAATGAAAAATCTTCCTGCCGAAGCCATGCAGCAATACAATTTGGGACAGCCTGCATATGAAGCACCAATGAACAACATGCCTTCTGAAAAATTTGATGCCAACAACCTCCCTGAGCAAGACTCATCTGCTGATAATATGTTGGAACAAGAAAGCGAAGCTGCCTCAGAAGTTTCTGAAGAAGTTCCCGAAAACGCTGAATCTGCCCAATAATCAGAATTTACCCCGGCAAGTCAAAAGGTCGTCTGAAACAGATTTCAGACGACCTTTTAGCATGAATCAATGCTGGCTAATATAGTGGATTAAATTTAAATCAGGACAAGGCGACGAAGCCGCAGACAGTACAGATAGTACGGAACCGATTCACTTGGTGCTTCAGCACCTTAGAGAATCGTTCTCTTTGAGCTAAGGCGAGGTAACGCCGTACTGGTTTAAAGTTAATCCACTATAATACCGCCGTCCGCCCTTCCCATACGGGACAACGCTATAAACTGTAAAGATGGCACAGCGGGACAAAACAAGCCTGTATACTGCATTTTCACACATACATTCCTCACAACACACAAGGAGACAAGAGATATGGGTTGGATCAGCACCATCATTATTGGATTTGTAATCGGCGTATTGGCGAAATTCCTGCACCCGGGCAAAGAAAACTTAGGCTTCATCATGACCACCCTGCTAGGCATAGGCGGTTCCGCGTTGGCCGGTTTTGTCGGACAACAAGTGGGCTGGTATCGCGTCGGCGAACCGGCGGGATGGATTGCCTCCACCGTATTTGCCGTCATTATTTTAGCCATTTATACGCGCCAGATTAAAAGCCGTTAAACCTCATAATAAGTGATAAACTTTGATATCGTAGCTCAACGATTCAAATACAGACAGGCTGTTTATTAAGGAATGCCTCATCTACCGATGCAAGGCTGCAAGCCGCAGACGACGCCCGCAAGCCAATCTTGTAGCCGCACATGCGGATTCCTTTCTATTCAGCCTGTTTTATGCAGACACCACATGAAACGAATCTTACCTTATCTAAAATCCCTTATCCAAGCCCTCCTCCTCTTTATTCTGATTTCCGTAGCCGTTGACTGGTGGCGCAAACCCAATCAGCCGATGCAAGCCTCATCAGAACCCCTCCGTGTTATCAATGGAAGCAGCACTTCGCTCGAAACACTCAGCAAGGAACGTGTTGCCGTTGTCTATTTTTGGGGAACATGGTGCCATATCTGCTCATACACATCCCCGACAATCGACCGCTTACATCAAAACGGTATTCCTACGCTCGGTGTCGCCGTACATTCCGGCTCCGATACAGAGATTCAATCCTATATGAAGGAACATCAACTGCAATTCCCGACAGTTAACGATTCAGACGACCAGTTGGCAGCCAACTGGAAAATTGCCGTCACACCAACCATCATTTTGATTAAAAACGGAAAAATGATACATCACACCTCAGGGTTGAGCAGCTATTGGGGATTGCGCAGCAGAATCTGGCTGATGAACCTCTTCTACTGACCAAACCCCTATGCACCTGAAAGACAGTGCGAAAGAGCGCATCGACGCGCTGGCTCAGATTTTCGGCAAACAGGCGGAGGCGGACAAATTGAAAGCGGAAATCAACGCTTCGTTTGAAGCGGCCAAGGCCGCCGCCCTGGGCAAGGGGCTTGTAATTCTGGTCAACGGCGGCAAGATGTCCGCCTTCGGCACCGGCTCGCGCCTGGACGGCTGACTTCACCAAGACATCGGCGTACCTGCCGCCGACTCCTCCATCAAGGAAAAAGGCAACCACGGCCAGCCCGTTACGTTCGAATACATTAAAAAAACCAATCCCGACTGGTTGTTTGTGCTGGACCGTTCTGCCGCCATCGGCGAGGAAGGCAAGGCGGCCAAAGACGTTTTGGACAATCCGCTGGTGGCCGAAACGACGGCTTGGAAAAAGGGACAGGTGATCTACCTGCCGCCGGAAACCTACCTTGCCGCAGGCGGCGCCCAGGAATTGCTGAATGCGTCCAAACAGGTAACGGAAGCGTTTAACGCCGCCAAATAAACCGATAGCGCGGAATCTGGCAAGGCAGGCAGTGGGATTTCAGACGGCCTGTGCGCCGCAACGGCAGTCTTGTCCCTTTTCCGCTGCTCGGAAAGAGTAAATTACCGAATATGGTCGTTACTGTTTTTTAGATATTTCACTATACTGTTTCAGACGGCCCCGTCCTGCTTTTGAGGTCGTCTGAAAACGTTTTCACACTGGAGAAACTGCTCATGAAACTCTACCGCTACCTCACCGGACCGGACGACGCCTCATTCTGCCGCCGCGTTACCGAAGCCCTGCAAAACGGCTGGGAGCTGTACGGCAACCCCACCCTCACGTTCGACGGCGAACACATTATCTGCGGGCAGGCCGTCGTCAAGGAAAGCGACGGCGGCTACGACCCGGAAAAACCGCTGTCAGAATACTGACCGGACGCGCCGTCGGTTTTCGTTTTTGTTTTTCAGACGGCCCCGATGACCGTTTGAGGCCGTCTGAAACCCGTCCCCACCGAACCTATGTCTCCGAAATCTTCTTATTTCAACCTGTCGAACCTGCTGGCACTGGCGGTACTCTTTATCGTCAGCCTCTCCGTCGGCGTTGCCGATTTCAGCTGGCAGCACGTCCTCTCGCTTAAAATCCTTAAAATATAAAGAACTCAAACACCATACGGCATATCCATCGCTTCAAAATATATTCGTTTTTTAAAGAAATGAATTACCCAAAAAATCCGTACTTGATGATTTTGTTGAGATTGCGCAGAAAATAGACTAAGATAGGATTATAAGAAAACTTGGGAACATTATTATCAAAACAAACTGTTCAGCGTATTCCCAACATACCCAAACAATGATGCTTTTGTTCCCATATATCCTTGCCGCTTCAATAGCGGCTTATAATGAAAAAACGCTTTTTGCATACCCGCCTCGCGCTTCAACGGTTTGATTTTTGATAACAATGGAGACTTATAATGCCCAACCAATCTAAACATGCATCTATCAATATTGGACTGATTCAAGCCCGAGAAGCGTTGATGACACAATTCCGCCCTATTTTGAACCAAGCCAATATTACCGACCAGCAATGGCGTATCATCCGCCTTCTGGCAGAAAACGGCACATTAGACTTCCAAGATCTCGCCAACCAAGCCTGCATCTTACGCCCCAGCCTGACCGGCATCCTGACCCGACTGGAAAAAGCAGGCTTGGCGGTACGCCTGAAACCCTCTAACGACCAGCGCCGCGTTTACCTGAAGCTGACCCAAGAAGGCGAAAAACTGTACGAAACCATAGGCGCGCAAGTGGATGAACGCTATGATGCCATCGAAAAAATCTTATCTAAAGAAAAAATGCTCGAATTGAAAGAGCTTTTGCGCCAGCTCGCGCAAATTGAGCAGGCACTAAAATAAAAGAAACTGAATGACAGATTCCGCACACACACTCAAGAGTCCATTCCGCGATGCTATGGCATCCTGTGCCGCAGGCGTCCATGTTATTACCACAGACGGACAGTCCGGACGTTACGGCATTACCATGACAGCCGTAGCGCCGATTACCGACGAGCCGCCTACCGTTATGTTATGTATCAACCGGCAGGCAGGCATCATTCCCATATTGCAGGCAAACCGAAACCTCTGTATCAACACCCTGTCAGAAAATCAGCAAGACGTCGCCGAACACTTCGCAGGACTCACCAACCTTTCCCCCGAAGAACGCTTCGAATACCACATTTGGCATAGAGGGCAAACCGGCCAACTCGAAGTTGAAGGCGCACTGACCCATTTACACGGCCACATTATCGATCAACACGAAATCGGCACACATTTCATCTTTTATGTCCGCATCGATGAAATCACCACTACCCACACCGACAACCCGGCGCTACTGTATTTCCGCCGACAATTCAAATCATTGGCCTGAACACAAGGTCGTCTGAAAACCCATCTTCGTTTTCAGACGACCTATTGATTCCGTATCCCCTCATCAACGACCAATCAATACACCGATAACCAAAGTATCATTCCCTTTGAATCCTGACGGCACAACACTGTATACTTTCACATCAAATGACTATAATCCCATCCCAAACAAGGACAGCCATGAAAGCAATGATACTGGCAGCAGGGCGCGGAGAAAGGATGCGCCCCCTGACCGACCATACACCCAAACCACTTCTAAAAGTCGGCAGCGAACCACTCATCGGCTGGCATATACGTCGTCTGAAAAACGCAGGTTTTACCGAAATTGTTATTAATCACGCATGGCTAGGCGAACAAATCGAAACCACACTTGGTACCGGCGCGCAATACGGAGTCAACATAGCCTACTCCCCCGAATCAACAGGCGGATTGGAGACCGCCGGCGGAATCGCTACCGCCCTACCCTTGCTGGGCGACGCTCCTTTCCTTGTCATTAACGGAGATGTTCTGACCGATATCGATTTCAACTCTGCCCGACAAGCTGCTGCATCCCTACAAACATCCAACCTACTGGCCCATATTTGGTTAGTTCCCAATCCTCCGCACAATCCGGAGGGCGATTTTTCCATTTCCTCCGATGGACAGGTACACTCTAATAAAACCGAGGGAGTTGCACTAACCTTCAGCGGCGTAGGCATATATCACCCCGACCTCTTCAATAACACACCCGCCAATCAAATCGCCAAACTCGCACCTCTATTGAGGGAAGCCATGAACCAACACCGCGTTACCGGCGAACAACACAATGGATTATGGCTGGATGTCGGCACAACGGAACGACTGAAAACAGCAAATGAACTTGCCGCAAACTGGGATTAACATTCACCATTCTGCTCGCTTGCATCCATTGAGACATAATATAAAGCCTGGAAATATAATTACATAAAGTACTATATTCCTATCGATAATTTATTACATAAAAACTCTATATTTCAAATAATATTTTGATATCGATTATGATGACTTTAGATACAGTTTCTTTTGCAAGAAAATTTATTACAGCATCCGCGCATTCATCCTGAAATATGGATCGTATTTTTTATTCCACACCTATTGTATTTCTTGCATCCACACACCAAATATGAATCATCTTTGATTCAATTATCTTCCTCATCAACCAGAGATACGCCATGAATATTGCAGCCATTCAAACTGCACTGGAAGCAGTACAAATTCCCAACACCACACGCACGCTCGGCAGTGAAAAAGCCATCAAACTACTAGAAGAACGCGCCGACGGTCTCCATATCGGACTCAAATTCGGATTCCCTGTCGGCCATATCGCCGCCGACATCGCCAACAGCCTGCAAGAAGCCATTATCGGCATCACAGGCGATGCACACATCCACCTCAGCATCGATACTGAAATCACAACGCATAAAGTACAGCCCGGCGTTGCCACCATCAAAGGCGTCAAAAACATTATCGCCGTTGCATCCGGCAAAGGCGGTGTCGGCAAATCCACCACCACAGCCAATCTCGCCACCGCCATGGCACGCATGGGCGCGCGCGTAGGCGTGTTGGATGCCGACCTCTACGGTCCGAGCCAGCCGACCATGTTGGGCGTGCAAGACCGCAAACCTGACCAACAAAACAAAAAACTGATTCCCGTCGAAGCCGACAGCGGCATCCAAGTGATGTCCATCGGCTTTCTGGTCGATACCGACCAAGCCGTCGTTTGGCGCGGCCCGATGGTCAGCCAAGCCTTGCAGCAGTTGATGTTCCAAAGCGAGTGGGATGAAGTGGACTACCTTTTCATCGACCTACCACCAGGTACTGGCGACATCCAACTCACCCTATCGCAAAAAATCCCCGTAACCGGCTCGGTCGTCGTTACCACGCCGCAAGACATCGCCCTGATTGACGCACGCAAGGCGGTCGATATGTTCCACAAAGTCAACATCCCGATTTTTGGCGTACTGGAAAACATGTCGGTACATATCTGCTCCAACTGCGGCCACGCTGAAGCTATTTTTGGTTCTGAAGGCGGCAAAAACTTGGCAGGTCGTCTGAATGTCCCGCTGCTCGGACAGCTCCCGTTAAGCCTGCCCGTGCGCGAAGCAATGGATGGCGGCGCGGCGAAACAGTTGTTTGACGACCATCCCGCCATTGCCAAAATCTACACCGACGCAGCCTTCCAAATCGCACTGACCATTGCAGACAAAGGCAAAGATTTCAGCAGCCGTTTCCCCAAAATCGTAATTGAATGATGCAACGATAAACAAATAAAGCCCGATCGCAATAATCGGGCTTTATTTGTGACTAAAAGGTCGTCTGAAAACTCGGAATTGTCTTTACAAATCTCAGCTTATTCCAATATATACCATCCAAACAAAAACACCTCTTATCTACATCATGGCACAAGTATCGAAAATACAACACAAATCTATGGAATAATTAACAGAGATATAAAAAAGAAAAATATCGTTTCTAGTAGAAAAAATTTATCTTCATATAAAATTTCCTACCATATTAAATATATAAAATGCAACGCTTGATTTCAACAATGACCAAACCGAACAAATAAGATATTTTTAATTAACAAAAAAGCAAAAAACGCAATTTAAAACCAAAACTAATCAAAAAACATAAATATATTATATGTGTTATTATTTTTTTTGTTATATATTACACATAGATAATGAGGAAACCGATTGTTTTTTTATAATGAAGTTAATATTTGATAAAAAAAAATAATAAATACAAAATAAGGAACTTCATATAATGGTCATCATGTACGGAGTAGTAAATCATGCTTCGAACCATTTGTTTTCTGAATCAATTTTATTTTTTAGAAATAAAATTTTATGTATTTCACTACTGCTCAACGACCAGTGGTATGCATATTAGATAAACGGCACATATTTGTCAATCAAAATATGCAAAATATATAGATTCATCCATATTATTATTTATGTGTTTTTATCAGGGAGATAATTATGAAACACAAAACACACATGAATCGTTTTACCGCGCTCAACAAAACGGTGGCTTTGTCATTGGCAGCTGCAGGTCTTGTTTCTGCTTCACCTGCATTCGCAGCAGCACTGACAAAAGCTTCTTATGTAAGCATTAACGATAACAACGAAGATGGTCGTGGCAACTATGACAGTCAAGGCGCAACTGGTCGTTACGGCGTAGCTGTCGGCGTTAACGCCAGCGCACAAAGCCACGGCACCATTGCAATTGGTACAGAAACTTCTGCTAAAGATGAATCTGCCACTGCAGTTGGTACACTCTCCAAAGCTGAAGGCACTGCCGCCGCAGCTTTCGGTCAAGGCGCCAACGCAACTGCTAATGCCGCTACTGCAATCGGTCGTCAAGCAGCTGCCAAAGGCAACAGCAGCACCGCAGTAGGTTCTGCTTCTGTAGCCGAAGGTCTGTCTTCTACTGCATTTGGTTCTGGCTCTAACGCTACAGCTCCTGCCTCTACTGCGGTTGGACAAGGCACTCAAGCAACTGGCGCTTACACTGTTGCAGTAGGTCAAAAAGCCCGAGCCAACGGTATTTCTTCAGCTGCCATAGGCTCTGCTTCTGTTGCCGAAGGTGACTATTCTATTGCCACAGGCGCTGCCTCCCAAGCTACCGGAAAAGCTAGCGTAGCTTCTGGTTTGCAGGCTCAAGCTAAAGGCGGTTCTTCGGTCGCTATCGGTCGCGGAGCGATTGCAAGTGATGAATACTCTGTTGCTTTAGGCGCAAATTCTACTACTTCTGCTGCAGTAGGCACTAACAGCGCTACTGTAAACGGCGTAACTTACAGTGGCTTTGCCGGCACCACTCCTACATCCACAGTGAGTGTGGGCTCAGCAGGTAACGAACGTACAATTACTAACGTTGCAGCAGGTCGCATCACACCTACCAGCACAGACGCCATCAACGGCAGCCAACTGTACCAAGTAGCTGCACAAACAAACGGCAACAGCGTCGTTATCAATAATCTCCAAGACCGTATCAACGACATGAATAAAGACCTGCGTGCAGGTATCGCTGGTGCTACGGCAATTGGCTTCCTGCAACGTCCGAACGAAGCAGGTAAAAGCATCGTTTCTGCAGCTGTAGGTGGCTATCGTGGTCAACAAGCAATCGCTGTTGGCTATGCACACAATTCCGATAACAACAAATGGTCTATTAAAACCGGCGTAAGCGTAAACACCCGTAAAGATGTTAACTGGGGTGGAAGCGTCGGCTACCAATGGTAAGACCTAGAGGGGATGACTTAAAAGCATCTCTATCTATGAAAGATTTGATATAAAAGGAAAAAAACATGAAATTATCGAAATTCGCATTGCCTGCAATTGCAGCACTCGCCTTGGCAGCCTGTGGTAATCTGAGCAAAGTTAGCAAAGAAGGCACTACTGACAATCCCGTATGGCCTGATGCAGCAAAAACCACCCTGCGTCACGATGGTACCCAACATGGTTCTTGGCCAAACTGGGATAATGTCCGTCAAATTGAAGCCGGCATGAATAAAGACCAAATCTATGAACTGATTGGACGTCCTCACTTCCAAGAAGGTCTTTATGGCGTGCGTGAGTGGGACTACTTGTTCAACTACCGTGAAAATGGCGAACACAAAACTTGCCAATTCAAAATTCTGTTCGATAAAGACAAAAATGCCCAATCATTCTATTGGATGCCTGAAGGCTGCGGTCCGAAAAAAGCAGAACCTCAAGTTGTTCGTGAAGTCATTATTCGCGAAGTTGCACCTGCTCCCGCGCAAACTCGTATTCGCCAATAAATTATCGACTAATGAACTGAGTCCCTATTTTTAATTTACTGAAATAGTCGCTCATATCAAATCAACGCCGGATCATGTACTCAAACATGATTCGGCTTTTCGCATTTTTAGTTTTCAGACAACCTACATGTGGTCTATCCCCACCATACTGTCTCTTAAATACCACCAAATTATCCCGCTAGAAACAGCATCCAAAGCAATCACTCTAAGAGAGTCTCATACAAAGTTCCGCCGAGAAGTGTTGCAACTGTATTGTTTGCCTTATAATAGCGGCTCCTTAAAAATTTCCAAACCACCCTCCCTATAATATTCTGCATAAATAAGGGATTGCACATACCATCGGAATATCATATTATTCCTTAACAATAAATAAAAACACTTAAAATAAAATTTCCTTTTAATACAGTTGAATACAAAATATCAAGTAACCAATGGGGGCTCCTTTTTGTAAGATATTTCATCGGTATGACGCCTGAAAATATTTACTGTATAAAAGGTTATACAAGAAATGGATAATTGAATAATGAGTATCGGACTATTACGCGTACTGCTTCAAAGCCAGACCATTACAAATGCACAAGCTGAACATTACGGCAGCGCCTTAAAATCAGGTAAAGAAATCTTACCCATGCTTTTTGCGGACGGCATCATCTCTCCTAGAAGCTTGGGAGAATTAGTCGCACGTGTATTCAGCTACCCCTTATTGGATTTGCATCATTATCCTCGCAGTAATGTCATAACTGATGTTTTAAGCGAAGAACAAATGGTTCAAAATCGCTGCATACCCATATTCCGTCGCGGCCGTAAAGTTTATTTGGCCGTATCCGACCCGACACAAATCCAAAACTTCCAAAAAATCACTTTTTCTTCAGGTGTGACGATAGATTTGGTTGTCGTACCTGACGATCAATTAAGTTCCCTTCTAGAATGGTTAGGACAACGTTCTACTACCATCTTAAAAGAAATTAGTGAAGAACAAGAAGCTGCCCAGCCCTCTCAGGCGCTTTATATTGACAACGAAGAGGCTGAAGATGGGCCTATTCCACGTTTTATTCACAAAACTTTATCAGATGCACTAAATGCAGGCGCATCCGATATACATTTCGAATTTTATGAACAAATGGCTCGTGTCCGTTTTCGTGTAGATGGACAGCTAAGGGAAGTGGTTCAACCACCTGTCGCCGTACGCGGACAACTGGCCTCACGCATCAAAGTAATGGCACGTTTAGACATTTCTGAAAAACGCGTTCCACAAGATGGTCGTATCCAAATCGCTTTCCATAAACATGGTCGTCCCATTGACTTCCGTGTAAGCACGTTACCTACACTTTTTGGCGAAAAAGTGGTAATGCGTATCCTGAATTCTGACGCAGCGACTTTAAATATTGACCAACTGGGGTTCGAGCCTTTCCAAAAAGAAATGTTGCTTGAGGCCATTCATCGCCCTTATGGCATGGTATTGGTAACAGGTCCGACAGGCTCCGGTAAAACCGTATCACTTTATACTTGCTTGAATATTTTAAATACAGAAGACGTCAATATTTCCACCGCAGAAGACCCGGCCGAGATTAATTTACCCGGCATCAACCAAGTCAACGTCAATGACAAACAAGGGTTGACTTTTGCTGCGGCGTTGAAATCTTTCTTGCGACAAGACCCTGACATTATCATGGTAGGTGAGATTCGGGACTTGGAAACCGCGGATATTGCCATCAAAGCGGCACAAACCGGACATATGGTGTTTTCAACGTTGCATACCAATAACGCGCCTGCGACCCTATCCCGTATGTTGAACATGGGGGTCGCTCCATTCAACATTGCCAGTTCCGTCAGCTTAATTATGGCGCAACGACTATTGCGTCGTCTGTGTTCAAGTTGTAAACGCGAGGTTGAGCGTCCTCCAGTTCCCGCATTAAAAAAAGCAGGATTTACAGATGAAGATTTAGCAAAGGATTGGAAACTCTACCGTCCTGTCGGCTGCGATAGTTGCCGTGGTAAAGGCTTCAAAGGCCGTGTCGGCGTCTACGAAGTGATGCCGATTACCGAGGAAATGCAACGTGTCATTATGAATAATGGTACGGAAGTTGATATTATGAACATGGCCTATAAAGAAGGCATGGTCGATTTACGCCGCGCAGGCTTATTAAAAGTTATGCAAGGTTTGACTTCATTAGAAGAAGTTATTGCTCACACTAACGATTAAACCATTGAATCGAAGAAATACGGGGACTTTTGTTTTCTTCATTCTTAAACATTAAACCAAGGGGTAACAAAATGGCTCAAGCAGAGCAAAAAAAAGGCTTATTCGCTCAAAAAAACAAAGGCAAACGTTTTACGTTTGAAGGTAAAAATACCAATACTGATCAATTAGTCCGAGGCGAAGTAGTCGCCAAAGACGAAGAAGAAGCGCGTAAAAAGCTCCAACGTCGCGGGATACGCCCTTTACGTATCAGTAAAGTAAAGGCAACTAAAAAGCGTCGTATTACTCAGGAAGACATTACTGTCTTTACCCGTCAACTTGCCACCATGATGAAAGCAGGTCTGCCTTTAATGCAGGCTTTTGAAATTGTCGCACGCGGACACTCCAACCCATCCATGACTGAAATGTTGATGCAAGTCCGTGCAGATGTGGAACAAGGTAGTGCATTAGGTAAATCATTTGCCAAATACCCAAAATATTTCGACCGTTTTTATTGCAATCTGATTGCGGCTGGCGAAGCTGGTGGTGTTTTGGAAAGCCTATTGGATAAACTTGCTGTATATAAAGAGAAAACGCAAGCCATTAAGAAAAAAGTAAAAACCGCACTGACGTATCCGATTTCCATTGTAGTTGTTGCAATAGCATTGATCTTCGTGATGATGCGTTGGGTACTGCCCGAATTTGGTAAAGTTTATGCTGGGATGGGTGCTGAATTGCCTGGTTTAACCAAAATTGTTATGGATATTTCTAAAATATTCGTGGAATATGGGTGGCTGATGATTGTTATGGTGATTGCCATTTGTTTTGGTGTTTATAAACTACATGAAAAATCACCAAATTTCCAGAAACGTATAGATGCAATGGTTTTACGTTTACCAATTTTTGGTCAAATTGTCCGTAAAGCAACTATTGCTCGCTGGGCTCGTACCACTTCCACCCTGTTCGCAGCAGGTGTACCTTTGGTAGAAGTTTTAGATTCAGTAGCAGGGGCAGCCGGTAATATCCTTTATGAGGAGGCAACACAGGACATTCGTGCGAAAGTTACTCAAGGTCTTTCTTTGACTTCGAGTATGCAAAGTACGGATATGTTCCCCAATATGGTTATTCAAATGGCTGCTATTGGTGAAGAATCCGGCTCCCTCGATGATATGCTGAATAAGGCTGCTGAATTTTACGAGGATGAAGTTGATAACTCTGTAGCACAATTATCCTCACTGATGGAGCCCATTATTATGGTAGTCTTAGGCTCTATCATCGGCACACTGTTGGTAGCAATGTATCTGCCGCTGTTTAACCTCGGCAACGTAGTAGGTTAATATGTTGGAATCTTTGGATACATTAGCGCCATTCGCTATTCCGCTATCTATTGTCGTTGGTTTGTTAATCGGAAGTTTTCTTAATGTCGTCATTTACCGCGTTCCTGTCATGATGGAACGTGGCTGGACTCAGTTTGCGAAAGAGCATTTGCAACTTGAATTAACCGAGCAAGAGCAGCAACCATTCAATTTGATGAAACCGGATTCCCGCTGCCCTAAGTGTCATGCTCCGGTAAAGGCTTGGCAAAATATTCCGATTGTCAGTTATCTGATGCTTGGCGGTAAATGTGGTTCGTGTAAAACGCCCATCAGCATCCGTTATCCCTTAATTGAATTATTGACCGGTATATTGTTTGGCGTAGTGGCGTGGCAATATGGCTGGACCATGGCGACATTCGGTGGTTTGATATTGACTGCAATATTGATTGCATTGACCTTTATCGATGCGGATACTCAATATTTACCTGACAGCCTTACCCTGCCGTTGATATGGTTAGGTTTGCTGTTTAATTTGAACGGCACATTCGTGCCATTGAAATCCGCCGTCTTAGGTGCAGTTTTCGGTTACATGAGCTTATGGTTGTTATGTTTCATTTATAAGCTTTTGACTGGAAAAATCGGTATGGGTAACGGCGATTTTAAATTGCTGGCTGCTCTAGGTGCATGGCTTGGGGTCGGCATTTTACCTGTATTGGTCTTTATGGCAGCGTTAATTGGTCTGATTGGTGCGATTGTCGGACGGGTTGCCAAAGGACAATATTTTGCTTTCGGTCCGAGTTTGGCCATTGCCGGCTGGATTATTTTGGTAGCTAATGAGCCGGTACATCGTGCCGTCACTTGGTGGCTGACCAAATCAGGGTTTTAATATGACTTTATGGATAGGTTTGACAGGCGGTATCGGCAGCGGGAAATCTCAAGCAGCAAAAATCTTTTCTGATTTGGGTGTCCCGCACATTGATGCCGACGCCCTGAGTCGAAATCTGACGGCGGATAACGGTATAGCATTACCGGCTATCCGCCGTCTTTTTGGCGACAAGGTTTTTCATACCCAAAACAGTCTGAACCGTGCTGCTTTGAGGGATCTGGTTTTCAGACGACCTCAAGCCAAAAAAGAATTGGAAGAAGTATTACTGCCTTTGATTTTAAATGAAATCAAATCAGCCAAAACCTGCTATCCTAGCGCAGCATACGGCATCATCGATGTACCCTTGCTAATTGAAAATCCGGAATTTTTAGCGGCTGTCGATAGAGTGTTGGTTATCGACGTTTCTGAAGCAACGCAAATTCTTCGTGTTCAGCAAAGAAGCGGTTTGAATACAGAAGAGATCAAGCGCATTATGAACACTCAGGCCAGCCGCAAAACGCGGCTCCTCTATGCAGATGATGTCATAGAAAATGAAGGGACTTTATCTGAATTGACCAAGAAAATTCAGGGGCTGCATAGGTTTTATCTGGGATATGCCGGCAACTCAAAATTTAGTACATTATTGCCCTAAAGTGAAATATCTCAAGCAACAAACAAAGCATAAATGATTTGGAAGGAATAAATAATGACTGAAGTAACGACTGTGAAATGTCCGGCCTGTCAAAAGTCGGTGATATGGAATGAAGAGAGCAAATACCGACCGTTTTGCAGTCAGCGTTGCCGATTGATTGACTTAGGCGAATGGGCGCAAGAGAAATATACGGTTGCAGCGGAAGAAGATGATAGTTTGTCGGACTTATTAAAATCATAAACGATAGAGCATAACTATCTAATAGAACCTGGTTTAACAAACAAAAAATAAAGCCATTTACCTCTCCACCTCTCCTTCCCAATAAGATGGAAAACACAAAAGGTCGTCTGAAAACGCCATTCCGTTTTTTTACGGAAGCAGCATTTTCAGACGACCTTTTGTTTTTAACGCTTATTCGGAAGAAACCGCTTCTATTGCGCTTACTTCACAATCTCAACCGGACCGTGATCGTCGCAGTGGTCGCCGTGTTGGTGGTGCAAGCGGCCATTGACGATATAGTCGGTGTGATCGCCGTGCGGTACGGCTTCATGACCGCAGCCTTCGCCGTGAACATGGCCTTTGCAGGTATCGACAGGATGGCAGCCGTCGGGGTTGGTTTCATTGACGCTTAAGCTGTGTTCGTCGTAATGACCATTGTGTTCGTGGTGCAGATGACCGTCGTGCAGATAGTCGGTATGGTCGTCGTGTTTGATGGCGGTATGGCCGCAACCGGCGCCGTGGGTATGATCGTGATGATCGTGGATTTTGCAAGTCATTTTGATTCCTCTTTATCGGCAGTTGAATTCAAACCCTTTAGGTTACGTCCCTATAATATCCTTTTTTGCCAGCCCAGTAAATAATTTCTTCTTTATTAACATAGTGTTACGGTATATCATTATAGGCTTTAAAGGTCGTCTGAACGCGTAATCCCGATGATATGCCTCTTGCGGATGTTTCAGACGACCTCACCATTCGTTATCATTTATAATGTCATTTCCTAGACGGCTTGGCAGTTCATGCCGATGGTGCGTATAGGTCGTCTGAAAACAATATCAAGATAAATATAGGATTTTTCACTATGTGGGACACAGTACGGCAATGGCTGCATACCCTGCCGGTACGCGAGGAAGTGGTGGAATCGGTGCTGATGGTGGTGGCGCTGCTGGTTTTGCGGGGCGTTTTGCTGAACCTGTATCTGCGTCGCCACCCGCATTACAGCATCGAGGAAAAACGCCGCTCCTTGGTACTCAGCCGCAATCTGACGCTGATTTTGACCATTTTCGGATTGGCAGTGATTTGGGCGACACAAATTCAGACGCTGGCGCTGTCGATGTTTGCGGTGGCGGCAGCGATTGTGGTGGCAACAAAAGAGCTGATTATGTGTTTGTCGGGCAGCATCCTACGCTCGGTAACGAAACAATATTCGGTCGGCGACTACATCGAAGTTGACGGTCTGCGCGGGCGCGTGGTCGATATTAATCTTTTGAACACGCTGATGATGCAGATCGGTCCGAACCCGCTGGTCGGTCAGCTTTCGGGCAAAACGCTGTCGTTTCCCAACAGCCTGCTTTTGAACCATTCCGTCCGCCGCGACAATATTTTGGGCGATTATGTGATTCATACGGTAGAGATTCCCGTACCGATTCATTTGGATTCAGATGAGATTGTAGGTCGTCTGAAAGCCGTACTCGAGCCTTTATGCCAACCTTATGTGCCTGCCATCCAACAGCATTTGGATAATGTTCAGGCAGAAAAATTATTTATCACTCCCGCCGCCCAGCCACGCGTAACCCGCGTGCCGCATGACGACAAGGTGTACCTTATCATCGTGCGCTATGCCTCGCCCGTGGCGAAGCGTTTAGAAATCCAGCAGGCGGTCATAGACGAATTTTTGCGCGTACAATACCGCCTGCTAAACCCTCAAGCTTAACCCCATAATCTATTAATAATCAGGAAATACTATGTTGCCCGAATCCGCCCTTACGCAAATGTACCCCGTCATTATGACCCCCAGCCACGACGGGAAATATTTCCACAATTACGTCCTTTCGCTGCTCAATATCGTCAACACCAGCGCACAAAACGGCTGGCCGCTGCAAGTGATGATGCAGCGCGGCGAGAGCCTGATTACCCGCGCGCGCAATAATTGCGTGGCGACCTTCTTGGAAAACAAAGAATGGACGCACCTCTTCTGGATAGACTCCGACATCGGTTTTTCCGCCGAAGCGTTCTACCGCCTGCTTTTGGCGGATAAAGACGTCGTTGCCGGCATTTATCCGCTGAAACGCGAAAACTGGCCTGACGAAGGCGTTCCCGCCGGCACGACACAAGCGGATTTCGAGCGGATGTACACCGCCTACACCGTCAACACAGGCGATAAAAACGAAAACGGCGAAATCGTCCTGCGCGTCGATGAAGAAGGCTTTATGAAAGTCGATGACGCGCCGACCGGATTTATGGTCATCAAACGCAGCGTGTTCGAAAAAATGATGGCAGCCTACCCCGAGCTGAACTACATCTCCGACAGCGACTACAAGCGCGAAGACAAAGGACTGCACTACCGCTTCTTCGACTGCATGGTCGATCCCGAAAGCAAACGCTACCTTTCCGAAGACTACACGTTCTGCCGCCTGTGGCAGCAAATCGGCGGCGAAGTCTATGTCGACATCCAATCCAACCTGACCCACCAAGGCGCGAAAATCTACCGCGGCGCGTTTGCCGACTCGCTGCAAACCAATGTCGCACAAGCCGTGTTCGCCCCCGCCGGCACACCGATGAGCCTCGATCTCGCCGCCCCGCTCAAATCCAACCCGCGCGGCGCAGAATAGCGTAAAAACAGGGAAAGACGCTTTAAGCCCGACAAGATGGCACTATATCTCCCCTATCGTTTGCCCCATCGTTTTCAGACGACCCCGAATCCAAACAGGTCGTCTGAAAACACAATCGGTTCTCCCGAACGGCAAACCTATAGTGGATTAAAATAAAAATGAGACAAGGCGGCAACGCCCGCCGTGTACGGGTAGTACATAAGGGCGTTGGTAACGCCGTATCATTGCAATTTTAATCCACTATAAAACCCAGACACCCGCCGTCATTCTCGCGCAGGCAGGAATCCAGACATTAAAATGACAGGCTGTTGGAAGTTTTCAGTAACTTCAGCCTTCTGGATTCCTGCCTGTGCGGGAATGACGGTACAGGATTTTTATAGTGGATTAAATTTAAACCAGTACGGCGTTGCCTCGCCTTGCCGTACTATTTGTACTGTCTGCGGCTTCGTCGCCTTGTCCTGATTTAAATTTAATCCACTATATTTAAATCCGCCATGTTTGTCTTCGCAAACCCTTTTCAGACGACCTCCCGTCCGAACCCATTATCCGCAAGGAAGGAATCCCATCTATGACCGACAACGTACTGCTCCATTTGGGCGAAGAACCCCGTTTCGACGCCATCCAAACCGCCGACATCAAACCCGCCCTGCAAACCGCCATCGCCGAAGCGCGCACGCAGATTGCCGAAGTCAAAGCCCAAACGCACACCGACTGGGCAAACACCGTCGAGCGTCTGACCGGCATCACCGAACGCGTCGGTAGGATTTGGGGCGTCGTGTCCCATCTCAACTCCGTCGTCGACACGCCCGAACTGCGCGCTGTCTATAACGAACTGATGCCCGAAATCACCATCTTCTTTACCGAAATCGGACAAGACATCGAGCTGTACAACCGCTTCAAAACCATCAAAAATTCCCCCGAATTCGACACCCTCTCCCCCGCACAGCAAACCAAGCTCAACCACGACCTGCGTGATTTCGTCCTCAGCGGCGCGGAATTGCCGCCCGAACAGCAGGCAGAACTGGCAAAACTGCAAACCGAAGGCGCGCAACTCTCCGCCAAATTCTCGCAAAACGTCTTAGACGCAACCGACGCCTTCGCCCTCTACTTCGACGACGCCGCACCGCTTGCCGGCATTCCCGAAGACTCGCTCGCCATGTTTGCCGCCGCCGCGCAAAGCGAAGGCAAAACAGGCTACAAAATCGGTTTGCAGATTCCGCACTACCTCGCCGTCATCCAATACGCCGACAACCGCGAACTGCGCGAACAAATCTACCGCGCCTACGTTACCCGCGCCAGCGAACTTTCAGACGACGGCAAATTCGACAACACCGCCAACATCGACCGCACGCTCGAAAACGCCCTGCAAACCGCCAAACTGCTCGGCTTCAAAAACTACGCCGAATTGTCGCTGGCAACCAAAATGGCGGACACCCCCGAACAAGTCCTCACCTTCCTGCACGACCTCGCCCGCCGCGCCAAACCCTACGCCGAAAAAGACCTCGCCGAAGTCAAAGCCTTCGCCCGCGAAAGCCTGAACCTCGCCGACCCGCAGCCGTGGGATTTGAGCTACGCCAGCGAAAAACTGCGCGAAGCCAAATACGCATTCAGCGAAACCGAAGTCAAAAAATACTTCCCCGTCGGCAAAGTTCTGGTAGGCCTGTTCGCCCAAATCAAAAAACTCTACGGCATCGGATTCGCCGAAAAAACCGTTCCCGTCTGGCACAAAGACGTGCGCTACTTCGAGCTGGAACAAAACGGCAAAACCATAGGCGGCGTCTATATGGATCTCTACGCCCGCGAAGGCAAACGCGGCGGCGCGTGGATGAACGACTACAAAGGCCGCCGCCGCTTCGCCGACGGCACGCTGCAACTGCCCACCGCCTACCTCGTCTGCAACTTCACCCCGCCCGTCGGCGGCAAAGAAGCCCGCTTGAGCCATGACGAAATCCTCACCCTCTTCCACGAAACCGGCCATGGCCTGCACCACTTGCTCACCCAAGTGGACGAACTGGGCGTATCCGGCATCAACGGCGTCGAGTGGGACGCCGTCGAGCTGCCCAGCCAGTTTATGGAAAACTTCGTCTGGGAATACGACGTCTTGGCACAAATGTCCGCCCACGAAGAAACCGGCGAGCCCCTGCCGAAAGAACTCTTCGACAAAATGCTCGCCGCCAAAAACTTCCAACGCGGCATGTTCCTCGTCCGCCAAATGGAATTCGCCCTCTTCGACATGACCATTTACAGCGAAGACAACGAAGGTCGTCTGAAAAACTGGCAACAGGTTTTAGACAACGTACGCAAAGAAGTCGCCGTCATCCAACCGCCCGAATACAACCGCTTCGCCAACAGCTTCGGTCACATCTTCGCCGGCGGCTATTCCGCAGGCTATTACAGCTACGCATGGGCGGAAGTCCTCAGCGCCGACGCCTACGCCGCCTTTGAAGAAAGCGACGACGTCGCCGCCACAGGCAAACGCTTCTGGCAGGAAATCCTCGCCGTCGGTGGCTCCCGCAGTGCGGCAGCATCCTTCAAAGCCTTCCGCGGACGCGAACCGAGCATAGACGCATTGCTGCGCCACAGCGGCTTCGACAACGCGGCTTGATGGTAAGGTTGATGTGATGAAAAAAGGTCGTCTGAAAAGTTTTCAGACGACCTTGCAATTTTATAGTGGATTAAATTTAAATCAGGACAAGGCGACGAAGCCGCAGACAGTACAAATAGTACGGCAAAGCGAGGCAACGCCGTACTGGTTTAAATTTAATCCACTATACCTTATAAAAATCATTCCAAAAACTAATACATACCGTCGCTGTCAATATAAAAAGCAAACACAAGGATGCCGATATGAAAAAGTTTTGGGAAAATTACAAAAGGAATTTACGATTACTGGCTAAGTTCAGCAGGCGGCACTGGAAAGTATTCTGTATCAGCTGCTTTGCATCCAGCTTCATCGTTACCACCGTAAATTTTGTCTTGAGCTTCTATATCATTGATCCTAAATATTTCCTTGGTGATGACCATTTCCTTCCCGACAGTATCAAAGCCATCATTGTGGTCATTTTGATGCATTTCATGTTCTCGAAATACATAATCTATAAAAATAAAAACACCTCCAAAGATTAAATACAAACCCACATCCTTGAATACGCCCCAACCTACATATCGGATTTTTCCCAACTTAAGGTCGTCTGAAAGTTTCAGACGACCTTTTTGCATAATATTTCATGTCCAACACACGATAAAGAAACTTTCAGACGACCTCTCTGCCTTATTTAATATCTCATCCGACCTTGTCTTTCCCGCCCTCTATTTCGCCTCTCATTCATCATTAAAATTCATCGAAAAATTAAACACTTATAACATCAAAAACCCGCTATACCGCCCCGTTGCAAATCGTGCTATGGTTTATTTGATACGTTTGAAAAACCTTAACTATAGTGGATTAAATTTAAACCAGTACGGCGTTGCCTCGCCTTGCCGTACTATCTGTACTGTCTGCGGCTTCGTCGCCTTGTCCTGATTTAAATTTAATCCACTATACCTTGTATTCTGATTACAAAGAAAGGCTTCAAAATGGATGGTTGGACTCAGACTTTGAGCGCGGGCTGGCTGCTGGGTATTGCGGCGATGGCTATTGTGCTGATTTTGCTGTTGATTGTGAAACTGCGTGTCCATGCGCTGTTAACCTTGGTGTCGGTGAGCCTGCTGACGGCGGTGGCGACGGGGCTGCCGATGGATAAGATTGTGAACGACGTTCTGCTGAAAAACTTCGGCGGCACGCTCGGCAGCGTGGCTTTGCTGGTCGGCTTGGGCGCGATGCTCGGGCGGCTGGTGGAAACTTCGGGCGGGGCGCAGTCGCTGGCGGATGCGCTGATTCGGATGTTCGGCGAAAAGCGCGCGCCGTTTGCTTTGGGAGTGGCGTCGCTGATTTTCGGTTTCCCGATTTTCTTTGATGCGGGATTGGTGGTGATGCTACCGATTGTCTTCGCGACGGCGCGGCGCATGAAGCAGGACGTATTGCCTTATGCTTTGGCGTCCATCGGGGCGTTTTCGGTGATGCACGTTTTCCTGCCGCCCCACCCCGGTCCGATTGCGGCTTCGGAATTCTATTCGGCGAACATCGGTCAGGTGCTGATTTTGGGATTGCCCGTCGCCATGTTCACTTGGTATGTCAGCGGTTATCTGCTGGGTCAGGTTTTGGGACGCACCATCCGTGTTCCCGTTCCCGATTTGCTCAGCGGCGGCGCGGTGGACAACGACCGGCCGCAAACGCCTGCCAAAGCTTCGACCGTGGTCGGCATTATGCTGATTCCTATGCTGTTGATTTTTATGAACACAGGGCTGTCCACTTTAATCAGTGAAAAAGTCGTCAGCGCGGATGAACATTGGGTGCAGGTGGCGCGTATGATCGGCTCGACCCCTGTCGCGCTGCTGATTTCGGTTTTGGTGGCGCTTTATGTCTTGGGCAGCAAACGCGGCGTGAAGGCGAGCGCATTGGAAAAAACGGTGGACGGCGCACTCGCCCCCGTCTGCTCGGTTATTTTGATTACCGGCGCGGGCGGGATGTTCGGCGGCGTGTTGCGCGCGTCGGGCATCGGTCAGGCGTTGGCGGACAGCATGGCAAATTTGGGCATACCCGTATTGCTGGGCTGTTTCTTGGTGGCTTTGGCTCTGCGTATCGCGCAAGGTTCGGCAACCGTCGCATTGACGACCGCCGCCGCATTGATGGCACCCGCCGTTGCCGCCGCAGGCTTCAACGACTGGCAACTCGCCTGCGTCGTTTTGGCAACCGCGGCAGGCTCGGTCGGTTGCAGCCACTTCAACGACTCGGGCTTCTGGCTGGTCGGCCGCCTTTTGGATATGGACGTACCGACCACACTGAAAACATGGACGGTTAACCAAACGCTGATTGCCGCCATCGGCTTTTCAGTGTCGGCGCTGCTGTTTGCCGTGGTTTGAGGTCGTCTGAAAACGGTTTTGAGACGTTCTAAACCGTCTGCCCGAACTTATATAGTGGATTAACAAAAATCAGGACAAGGCGACGAAGCCGCAGGCAGTACGGCAAGGCGAGGCAACGCCGTACCGGTTTAAAGTTAATCCACTGTATCTTTCCACTCAAACAAAGGAAGAGAACATGACGACGCATTTTGTGATGATGGGTGTTTGCGGCTGCGGCAAAACCACCGCCGCCCTGTCCCTGCAAAAACACCTCAACCGATGCCCCTACGCCGAAGGCGACGATTTCCACACCCAAGCCAACCGCGACAAAATGGGCGCGGGCATCCCGCTGACCGACGAAGACCGCTATCCGTGGCTGCGCAACCTGCGCGACTGGATGACGGAACAGGCGCAAAGCGGCGCGGCGTACACCATCGTTACCTGCTCCGCGTTGAAACGCCAATACCGCGACATCCTGCGCGGCGCGCAAGGCAAAACCGCCTTCATCCACCTGACACCGCCGCAAGCCATCAACCTCGAGCGCATGATGGCGCGCCAAGGGCATTACATGAAGGCAGGGATGCTGGATTCGCAACTGGAAATCCTGGAAGAACTCGGCGCGGACGAATACGGCGTCAAAATCGACAACCCCGGTTCACCCGAAGCCGTAGAAGCCGATATTCTGGCATGGGTTAAGGCAGAAGGTTTGTTGTAAAGAAAGCGTGTCAGCAGGTATAGAAAAGGGTGACAGTCAATAACAGTGAAGATCTTTTTCATCAGTAACAAACCTAGAGGAGTCTTAAAATGAAACCACAACGTATTTTGGCGGTCTTATTATTTCTTCCGCTGACGACATTTGCCGGTCCTGATCTGACCATGACCAAAGCCCAGTTCGAAAGCGCGCAGAAGCAAAAGCTTTACCGCTTCGACGGTTATCCGACAAAAAATACCTTCAACGGTAAAACTGCCAAACTTAACATGAAAGACCAGTACGCCCGTACGTTCCGCACCCGGCTGCGTGAGGTTTTGGCAGAAAACCGTCCCAACGCCGCCGGCAAATATTCCACTTTCGGTTTCGGTTGCGGCACGTCAGGCTGTATCGAAGCGGGTGCAATCGACAATACCACGGGAACGCCGATACAATTGGGCGATCTGCTGTTAGGCTGCGGAGATATTGATGAGGATGGCGACTTCCGTTCCGATCCTAAGAGTAACCTAGTCATCGCCTCCGGTTGTCTTGAGGGGCACTTACAAGATAAGGACGGTTCAGAACAATTCGGCCATCATTACTTCCTGATCGACAAAGGCAAATTCAAGCACTTGCGCTCGGTCAGAGTGAAAAGGTAAGCCATAGAGTTTGATGAATTCGGGAAATGAGAAACCGAACGGGAATTGGCTGAACTGAAACAGAAATACGATCTGTAATCCGGTTTCAGACGACCTGCCAAACACAATTTCAAAAGGAGTTAATAATGGACGATGATTTTCAAAACAACCCTGCTTATGACTACTTACCACAAAATAATTTTCATGGACTTTTTGATGAAAATAAGCCTGCCAACGGCACCCAAATCCTGCGTGTTATTCTCAGAAAAGCCTTCATCGCCTGGATACTTTTATGTATCTATCTTTGGTTCCGGCTGCCTTAGTATGTTATTCTGCTTTTCAGACGACCCTTTCGGGTCGTCTTTCTATTTCCTTTTTTGATACGCCTCACGGGAAGCTATCAAAGCATTCGGTACTTCACTAACACGGTCATCTGAAAGTTTCAGACGACCTTTTTTACAAGGATTTCACGGTTAACTCACGATACAACCGCTTTTCAGACGACTCCTTACAAAGTCTCCGCTTGAAACCACGTTTTACCGTTGGCGGTGCATTCGAGGATGCGCCAGTCGTAGGTTTGGCTGAGGCGTTCGGCGTGCATGATGTCGGCAGTCGTGCCTGCGGCGGTGATGCTGCCGTTTTTCATCAAGGTGATGTGGCCGGCGTAGTGGGCGGCGAGGTTGAGGTCGTGCAACACCATGACGACGGTCATGCCTTGTTCGGGCAAGGTGGTGAGGTGCTGCATCAGGCTGTGTTGATAGCGGACGTCGAGATGGTTGGTCGGCTCATCAAGAAAGAGGACTTCGGCATCCTGCAACAGCGCGCGGATGACGGCGGCGCGTTGCTGTTCGCCGCCGGAGAGGGTTTGGATGCGTTTGTGTTGCAGGTCGGCGAGGTCGAAATGCTCGAGCAGGGCTTGGGCGCGTCGGGTGTCCGCCTGTTTGGGCCGCCGATACCAGGCGAGTTTGGGGTATCGTCCGATGAGGACGTATTCGGACAGGGTCATGGGGAGGTTGAAATGTTCGTGTTGCCCGACCCAGGCGATTTTATGTTGCCTGAGCGCGTCCTTCATGGGCGTTCCACACCAGCTTGCTTGCGGATGGTAGAGGAACTGTTTGAGCAGGGTGGACTTGCCCGCGCCGTTGGGGCCGATGACCGCGCTGACGGCGCATTGGGGAAATTCGGCGCGTTCCAAAGACAGGATGGTGCGTTTTCCGGCTTTGACGGTGCAGTTTTCGATCAGCAATGCCATGTCAGCTCCTTTGGTCTTTGACAATCAGCCACAGGAAAAACGGCCCGCCCAAAATGGCGATGACGATGCCGACGGGCAGGTCGATGGGATAGACCACCCAACGGGCAAACGTATCGGCGAGCAACATAAAAATCGAACCGACGACGGCGGACAGGATAATCAGGCGGGTGCGCGAGCCGCCGACTGCTTGCGCCAATACGTTGGGTATCATCATGCCGACGAAACCGATAATGCCGCCGAGCGAGACGGCGGCTCCGGTCATCAAAGCCGCGCCGATGATGGTTGCCACGCGGGTGGCGGCGACGCTGATGCCCATGGTGTGCGCCGTTTCGTCGCCCAAGAGCAGATAGTCGAGACGGCGACCGACAGCAGTCAACACGACCAAACCCGCCAACATCACGCCGCCTGCGTAGGCGGGCGAAACAAAGCCTGCTTCGGAAAAGCTGCCCGAGAGCCAAGTCATGGCGCTGCGCAATGCCATGTCGTCTGAAAGGAAAAGAATCAGGCTGACCAACGCGCCGCACAAAGCGCTGACCACAAAACCCATGACCAACAGCCCCAGCTTGCCGCCGCCGACCAGACGGTGTCCGAGCAGAATCAGGATACAGACGGCAAACGCGCCCGAAAATGCCGCCAGTGGCACGGCGATGCTCCAGCCCATCGCAATCGCCAGCACCACGCCCATCGCCGCCCCGCCCGACGTACCGATCAGGCTCGGGTCGGCAAGCGGGTTTTCAAACAATGCCTGCAACGCCGCGCCGCTGGCGGAAAGTGCCGCGCCGACCAGCAAAGCGACAAAAATACGCGGCAGGCGGATTTCCATCAACACAGGATCGGCGGCAAGCGGATTGCTCCACCCGCCCTCGCCCACCCCGGCGCAAAACCAGATCAGAAACAAAGATAAAACCGGCAACGCCGGAAGCCATTTTTTCATGTTGTGATTCTTTGAAGAGTATTTCGGCAGCGGCTGCGAAACGCCGACGGATTAGCCGTTGCCCGTTTTCAGACGACCTGTTCGCAATAAACGAACGTAGAACGCGGCTGCCTTCATGTGCATCCGTTCCGAAACAACGACGGCAAAAGAAGGTCGTCTGAAACCGACAAGAAGCCGGATTGCCCATCCGACTTCGTGCCATCACGCCACTTTCAGACGACCGCGCCTTATTTCCCTAAATCGTGCAGCTTGCGGACGATGTCGGGCGTGTAGAGGCCGTAGCGCATATAGTCGTCCGCCTGCCAGAACAGGATGCGTTTGTTTTTCCCGGCGGGACTGGAGGCGATTTCGGGGCGCGTCATGATTTTGTCGAGGCCACCGAGGGCTTTTTCATTGTGTTTGGCGATGATGATGACGTCAGGTTTCGCGTTGAGCCAGCCTTCGCGCGAGAACGGTTTGAGTCCGTCCACCGAAGCCGCCGCGTTCGTCCCGCCCGCCAGACGGATAAGCACGTCGCCGACGGTGTTTTTACCCGAAACATAACGGCCGTCGTAGCTGAGGATGTAGCGTTTGCCGTTGGCTGGTTGCGCCTTGATGCTGTTTTTAAACTGCTGCGCCAAAGCCTGCGCCTGCTTTTCCTTGCCCAACAATTTGCCGATGCGGGCGAAACTTTGCTGGTATTGCTCCAGCGTTTCGTTTGAATTGACGTTTTCCGCTTTGACGCCGGCGCGGCTGAGTTGGGCGTAAATGCCGTCGGGTTTCGCCATCCAGCTTCCGATGACCAAATCAGGCTTTTTGGCGATGATGGGTTCGGCGGAGAAATTGCGGTAAAAGCCGATGGACGGCGTGTTTTTATAGGCGGGGTTGCGGTTGAACTCGTGGATGCCAACGACTTCTTTGTCCGCACCGAGTTTCGCGGCGATGTCGGCAACGTCGGGGGTCAGGATAACGACGCGCTGCGCGGCGGCATGGGCGGCAAGCAGGGTCAGGACGGCGGCGATGATGGTTTTTTTCATGATGTTTCCGTATGGTTTGCGGGGTTTGGAGGTCGTCTGAAAACCCAAAACAAGGTTTCAGACGAGGTATGGGTTCAAAAAAGATTACAGCCCGTATTGTTGGCGCACTTCGGCAATCAACGCACGCCACGCTTCGGATTCCGCCTCCGCATCGGCAGGTCTGCCAAACAGTTGCAGCACCAAATTGCGGCGTTCGTCATAGGCTTCGATGCTGTGGACAATGCCGTTGCTGCCCGGACGGCGGACGAACCAAAGTTCGGCAAGCTTGGCGTCGTCGAGGAAGAAATTTAGAAAGTTAATGATACGAATTATCATTTTATTTCAATTTACGGTCAACCTTCATTAAAAAGTAACGAAAAATCAAAGCAAATCGAGACAATGCCGCCTCGGTTTAATGTGAACCCGTCAAACCGCAAAATTTACGGCAAAACCGACTCCTCCACCCTTGCGCCAATCCCCAAGCTTTCGTCCGAACCCCTTATAAAAACAATACAATTCCGCTACAATAGCCCTTTGCATTTTTTTCAGACGACCTTGTTTGCAAAACGTCGTCTGAAACCGAAATACCGAAACCATAGAGAATCACAACATGACCGATTACAGCAAAACCGTAAACCTGCTCGAAAGCCCGTTTCCGATGCGCGGCAACCTTGCCAAGCGCGAGCCTGCGTGGCTGAAAAGCTGGTACGAGCACAAACGTTATCAAAAACTGCGCGAAATCGCCAAAGGCCGTCCGAAATTCATCCTGCACGACGGCCCGCCGTATGCCAACGGCGACATCCACATCGGTCATGCCGTCAACAAAATCCTTAAAGACATCATTATCCGCAGCAAAACCCAAGCCGGCTTCGACGCGCCTTATGTGCCGGGCTGGGACTGCCACGGTCTGCCCATCGAAGTGATGGTGGAAAAGCTGCACGGCAAAGATATGCCCAAAGCGCGCTTCCGCGAATTGTGCCGCGAATACGCCGCCGAACAGATTGCCCGTCAGAAAAAAGACTTCATCCGTCTGGGCGTGTTGGGCGACTGGGACAATCCTTACCTGACTATGGATTTCAAAACCGAGGCGGATACCGTGCGTATGCTCGGCGAAATCTACAAATCGGGCTATCTCTACCGAGGCGCGAAACCGGTTCAATTCTGCTTGGACTGCGGCTCTTCGCTGGCGGAAGCGGAAGTGGAATACAAAGACAAAGTATCGCCTGCGATTGACGTTGGTTATCCGTTTAAAGACACCGCCGCGCTTGCCGCCGCATTCGGTTTGTCCGGCATCGAAGGCAAAGCGTTTGCCGTCATCTGGACGACCACGCCTTGGACGCTGCCTGCGAGCCAAGCCGTGTCTGCGGGTGCGGACGTGGTGTATCAATTAATCGATACGCCCAAAGGCAAATTGGTATTGGCGAAAGATTTGGCGGAAGATGTGCTCAAACGCTACGGCTTCGTTTCAGACGACCTCAGCGTCCTCGCGGAAACCACCGGCGACAAGCTGGAAAACCTGCACATGAACCATCCGTTCCTCGAACGCGATATTCCCATGCTCAACGGCGAACACGTTACCACCGACGCTGGTACGGGCTTGGTGCACACCGCCCCCGCACACGGTTTGGAAGACTACGCCGTCTGCAACAAATATGGCATCGAGCTTTACAACCCCGTCAACGCCGAAGGCAAATACATCAGCGAAACGCCGCGCGTCGCAGGCATGAGCGTTTGGGAGGCGAACCCCGTCATCCTGCAATGGCTGGAAGAAACCGGCAACCTCTTGGCAAGCAGCAAAATCGAACACAGCTACGCCCACTGCTGGCGCCACAAAACCCCGCTGATTTACCGCGCGACAGGTCAATGGTTTGTCGGCATGGACAAAGCCGGCAGCGACGGCAAGACCCTGCGCGACAAAGCCATCAAAGCCGTGGACGACACCGAATTCTTCCCGTCTTGGGGTCGCGCGCGCCTCGAAGCCATGATCGAAGACCGTCCCGACTGGGTCGTTTCGCGCCAACGCTATTGGGGCACACCGATGACCTTCTTCGTTCACAAAGAAACGGGCGAGCTGCATCCGAATTCCGCCGAGCTTCTGGAAAAAATCGCCCTGAAAATCGAAGAAAAAGGCATCGAAGCATGGTTCTCACTCGATAAAAGCGAATTGTTGAGCGCGGAAGATTGCGAAAACTACGACAAGCTTTCCGACACGATGGACGTATGGTTCGACTCCGGTTCGACCCATTATTCCGTCTTGAAACAACGCGAAGAATTGGACTGGCCTGCCGACCTTTATCTCGAAGGCAGCGACCAACACCGCGGCTGGTTCCAATCCTCCATGCTGACCGGCTGCGCCTCATCCATGGGACGCGCCCCGTACAAACAGCTTCTGACCCACGGTTTCGTGGTTGACCAAAACGGCCGCAAAATGTCGAAATCCATCGGCAACGTCGTCGCGCCGCAAGAAGTCTATAACGAATTCGGCGCGGACATCCTGCGTCTGTGGGCGGCATCCACCGATTACAGCGGCGAATTGGCGATTTCCAAAGAAATCCTCAAACGCGTCACCGAAAGCTACCGCCGCATCCGCAACACCTTGAGCTTCCTGTTTGCCAACCTCAGTGATTTCGACCCGTTCGAACACACCGTGCCGCAGGCAGACATGGTCGAAATTGACCGCTACGCCTTAGTGCTGGCGCGTCAGTTGCAAGAGCGTCTGGCGGGCGACTTCTATCCGCGCTATGCCTTCCACTTCGCCGTGAAAGACATCGTCGCCTTCTGCTCGGAAGACTTGGGCGCGTTCTACCTCGATATCCTGAAAGACCGCCTCTACACCACCAAAGCCGACAGCCACGCCCGCCGCAGCGCGCAAACCGCCCTGTACCACATCACGCGCAGCCTGGTTCTCTTGATTGCACCGATTTTGTGCTTCACCGGCGAAGAAGCGTGGGACATCATCGGCGGCGGCGAAGAAGACAGCGTCCTCTTCCACACCTGGCACGAGTTCCCGCCCATCAACGAAAAAGCCGAAGCCGAACTGGTGAAAAAATGGACGGCAGTCCGCGAAGCCCGCGAAGCCGTAACCGCCGCCATCGAACCTTTGCGCGCCGACAAAACCGTCGGTTCGTCATTGCAGGCAGAAGCCGAAATCACCGCGCCGGAAGCCACCACCGACTACCTGAACGCCCTGGGCGAAGAATTGCGCTTTGCCCTCTTAGTGTCAAAAGTCGAGGTCAAAACCGGCAGCGAACTCGCCGTTACCGCCAAAGCCAGCGACGGCGAAAAATGCGAACGCTGCTGGCACTACACCAACGACATCGGCTCGGTCGCAGGCCATGAAACCATCTGCAAACGCTGCGCCGAGAATGTGGACGGCAAAGGCGAAGAGCGGCATTACGCTTAAGGCTGTCTGAAAAAAGGTCGTCTGAAAACCAAATCAGGTTTTCAGACGACCTTTTGCTATCTACTATCGATCGCCCAAACAGGGAAATCCGTTCAATATTTCTTAACGCCCCATCAATCCGCAATCTCTGCAAACTTCTCCCAATTTGCCAATACATACGCTACAGCCGCTGCCATATCGTCGTCCGCGATTTCGTAATATTCGCCGTCCAATTCCTCAAAATCGGGAAACTCGGCACGAATCGCGTCCAAAGATGCCCCGCTGTCCGCCATTTCCTCGATTTTCGCGCCGTCCCGCTCGTATAAAGCCTTCGCCTTATCCAAAATCTTAGGCGTCGGTTTAATCCGCCAGCGGCGCAGGCTGTCGGCGACGGGGTTATGGAACACATATTCGCCGTAACCCGCCGCGATCAGTTGCACAAAGCCGCCCTCCTGCACTTGGCTGTCCAAATAGCAGTAAGCCGTCAGCGTGTGCTGCTCGTCGTTCAAACACCGCATTTCCTCATCGCCTGCCGCATCCATGTAATCCAAATACGCCGCGCTCAATGTGTAGAGAAATTCTGCCGCATCTTGAGGGTTCAAATCATCCTGCCGGAAAAGTGTCGTCATGTTAAAGCCCGTCTGAAATAAAGTGGATTTAAAGCTGATTTATAAAAACTGCATTATAACCAAAGCATTATCAAATCAAAACTTCTTTTCAGACGACCTTTTGCGCTGCACAAGCAGGCGATATATCGTACAATAAGGTCGGACTTACCAAGGAAAAATCATGAACGCAAACACCGAAACCGTCATTATCTACCCCAAAGACCTGCCGCTGCACTGCTCCGGCCCCAATCACGAAACTTGGAACGGTCATCCGCGCGTCTTCCTCCCGATTCAGTCCGACAGCGACATCGAATGCCCCTACTGCGGAACGCGTTACCATCTCGAAGGCCACATTCCCCACCACCATTATTGAGACGCTATGAAGAGATACGCCCTCCTGCTGTTGCTCGGACTGTGTACCGCCTGCGGTTCGTATAAAGCCGTCCGCCCCGATGCCCCTCTTACCGTCGTCGCCGAAGCGCAAAACAACGCCATCCGCTACCAAGCCGCCGACGGCAGCCGCATCTCCGCCATCTACGTCAACAGCAACAGCCCGATGACGGTCGAACTGCGTCAGGGAAGTACGGTCGAAAAACTGACGCAAACCCATTCGATGACCAAAACCACGGAATACCGCAACGCAAGCACAATATGGCAGCTTCAGGACGGCTTCGCCACGCTGACCCGCGGCGGCAAAACCGTCGTATTCACCGAAATCATCGAATAATCTTGTCTGAAGTTCTTATCAAAAGGTCGTCTGAAAAACCTTAAACGATGTTTTTTCAGACGACCCTGCGTTAAATCGACAATCCGGAACTTTCATTCCTGCATCTGGATTTGACAGGCCGAATCCCTACGGCACTGCTTGAACCATATTGCGATATGGTGTATCCGGACAAATCAAAGGTCGAGACCTTTGCAAAAAAGCCCTTCCCCCGACAGCCGAAACCCAAACACAGGTTTTCGGCTATTTCCGCCCCCCCAAATCACTCCTAATTTTACCCAAATATCCCCTTAATCCTCCCCGGATACCCGATAATCAGGCATCCGGGCCACCTTTTAGGCAGCAACAGGCACACTTAGCCTGTTAGCCGCTTTCAACAGGTTCAAACACATCGCCTTCAGATGGCTTTGCGCACTCACTTTAATCAGTCCGAAATAGGCTGCCCGCGCATAGCGGAATTTACGGTGCAGCGTACCGAAGCTTTGTTCCACCACATAACGGGTCTTCGATAAATAGCGGTTACGTTTGGTTTGCGCTTCCGTCAGCGGACGGTTGCGGTGGGCTTTGCGCATAATGCCGTCTAACAACTGATGCTCTTTCAGATGTTGCCGGTTTTCCTTACTGTCATAGCCTTTATCGGCATAGACGGCCGTATCTTTGGCATACCTTCCAACAAAGGCAACAGGTGGTTGCACTCATGGGTATTGGCCGGGGGTAATGTGCAGTTTCTCGATATAGCCTTCCTCATCGGTACGGGTATGTTGTTTGTAACCGAGTTTGTAGAGGCCGTTTTTCTTTGTCCAGCGGGCATCTTTGTCCTTACTCGGTGTGGTCTGGCCGCTGACTTGTCCTTCCTCGTCAACTTCTATGGCCTGACGCTGTTTGCTGCCGGCGGTCTGAATAATGGTGGCATCAATGACGGCGGCGGATGCTTTCTCTATTTTTAGGTTTTTTTCGGTCAGTTGGCGGTTAATCAGTTCCAGCAATTCGGACAGGGTGTCGTCTTGCGCCGGCCAGTTGCGGTAGCGGCATAAGGTGCTGTAATCGGGGATGCTCAGTTCGTCAAAACGGCAAAACAGGTTGAAATCGATGCGGGTGATGAGGCTGTGTTCGAGTTCGGGATCGGAGAGGCTGTGCCATTGTCCGAGCAGGACGGCTTTGAACATGGACAACAGGGGATAGGCGGGACGGCCGCGGTGGTCTCTAAGGTAACGGGTTCTTTGACGATTCAGGTACTGCTCGATCGGCTGCCAATCAATCACCTGATCCAACTTCAATAGTGGGAAGCGGTCGATGTGTTTGGCAATCATGGCTTGTGCGGTTTGCCGGAAGAAGGTGCTCATGGAAAATCCCCTAAATGTCTTGATGGGAATTTAGGGGATTTTGGGGGATTTTGCAAAGGTCTCAGGTCGTTTGAAACCTTGTTTTCGAGGTTTTCAGACGACCTTTTATCATGGGCAGCTTATTCCTGCTTCAACATCATGCAGTCCATTTGACCCAGCCCATCTGCGCAGTCAGCAGAATCAATCCGCCGAAGACGATGCGGTAGTAGGCAAACGGAACATAGTTTTTACTGGACACGAATTTCAGCAGCGATTTAATCGCCAGGAAACCTGCCAAGAAGGCGGCGATAAAACCGACAGCAATCAGACCGACATCTTGCAACGTGAAGAGTTCATAGTGTTTGAATACGTCATAGCCGGTAGCGGCAATCATCATCGGCACGGCGAGGAAGAAAGAAAATTCGGTCGCGGCTTTTCGCTCGATGCCCCACAGCATACCGCCCATAATCGTACTGCCCGAACGCGAAGTCCCCGGCACCAGCGCGCACACTTGGGCGCAACCGACCACAAGCGCGTCAATCGGACGCATTTCATCCACGCTTTTGACTTTAGGTTTGACTTTGCTTTGGCGTCTTTCGACCCACAGAATAAAGAGCCCGCCCAACACCAGCATGATAGCCACGGTTTTTGGGTTAAACAGATATAATTTAATTTGTTTTCTAAACAGAAATCCCATCAAAGCGGCAGGCACGAACGCGATGGCAAGGTTCAACACGAAGCGGTTGGCGGCACGGTCTTTGCCCAATCCGGACAAAACGGAGGTGAAACGTTGACGGTATTCAAAAATCACGGCAAGCACCGCGCCCAGTTGGATGGCGATTTCAAAGACTTTGCCGTTGCTGTGGAAATTGAGCAAGTCGCCCAATACAATCAAGTGGCCGGTACTTGAAATCGGCAGAAATTCCGTCAAGCCTTCCACAATACCCATCATCAGGGCTTTTAATAAGGTCAAAATGTCCATATTGCTTTCTTTTTGGTTTTCAGACGACGTTTGCCCGTCTGGATTTCAGGATGAAGCGGTATCAGAATCGGAAAACTGCTGCGGTATGACAGTATAGTCAATTAAAATCAAAATAGGACAGTAACGCATCGTCAAATCGGGCGTAATCAGACAATACGGTTCGCAGATACCGCTTAATATTCGCCCACACCTTCTCAATCGGGTTGAGCTCAGGTGAAT
>NZ_CALNWV010000022.1:0-37456 GCF_940793045.1 Neisseria sp. Marseille-Q2251 | reverse complement strand
TCATCGTCTATCGTTGGGCAAAAATCAACAACAACACCGCCTCCATCACCGAACGCGGCAAGATTTACAACGGCGGCACGCTCAAAACCTACGGCTACGAACTTGACGCATCCTACCGCTGGGGCGGTCTGACCGCGCGCGCCGGCGTGTCCTACGTCAAACCTCGTCTGAACGGCGACATGTACTACGGCGAAAGCCCGATTCAAGCCGAAGACCACGAAAGCTCGTTCACCTTCTGGAACACCGGCCGCCAATGGCTGACCGGCCTGTCTTATCAGTTTGAAAATCCCAAACTCGAAATCGGCTGGCGCGGCCGCTACGCCCAAAGCGTGAAATACACCGACGTCGCCCGCGGACAAGGCACGATACACGGCAAGAAAGCCGGTTACGGCGTACACGACATCTACGCCAACTGGCAGCCGCTGAAAAAAGACAACCTGAACGTCAACTTCTCCGTCAACAACATCGGCAACAAGCAATACCGTTCGCACAGCCAACGCTTCCCCGACGGCAACGGACGCGTGCCCTTCTACGAGCGCGGCCGCGAGTTTGCCTTGGGCGTGAATTACCGCTTCTGACAAAAGTATTGATAATAAGGTCGTCTGAAACCTGATTTTTGGGTTTCAGACGACCTTTTTCTACTTCTCCTGCTTCTTCAACAACAAACACGCCAGAATCAGGCTGGTGGCGGCAAAGGCGGCGATGGCGGCGTATTCATGCAGCAGGTCGGCGGTGTGCAGCCCTTTGGTGAAGCTGCCGACGCTGACGGTGTAATACCACGACGATGGGAAGGTTTTGCCGATAACCAGCGCGCCGCCTTCCATGGTGGACAGCGGGTAGAGAAAGCCGGAATAGGTTTGCGCGGGAATCATGGTGATGATGGCGGTGGCGAAGATGGCGGCAAGCTGGGAGCGCACAAAGCAGGAAATCAAAAGCCCCAGCGCGGTACTGGCGAACACCATCAAGAGCGTACCGACGGCGAGTCCGGCAAACGAGCCTTTGAGCGGCACGCCGAACAGGTAAATAATCATCAGCATCATGGCGGCGAAATTGACCATGCCGACGGCGATATAGGGAAGCTGTTTGCCGATCAGATATTGCGCCACGGCGGCGGGCGATGCGTAGAAATTGGCGATGGAACCGATTTCGCGTTCGCGCACCACGCCGACCGCCGACATCATGGCGGGTATCATCATCAACACCAGCATCATCACGCCCGGGGCGATGGCGTTGATGCTGTCGAAATCCTGATTGTACATAAAGCGCGGTTCGATGCCGGCGGGGGCTTTGAGCGAAACGGGCAGCCCGCTTTCGGCGATGCGGTCTTTAGTGTAGGCGGTGATCAGGCTGCCGATGTAGCCGCGAATGTTGGTGGCGTTAAACGGCATGGAGCCGTCCACATAAAAACCGACTTCGGGTTTGAGCCCGCGCGCCAAATCGCGCCCGAAACCGCTCGGAATATCGATGACCAATATGGCGCCGGAGCTTTTGAGCACGGTGTCGATTTCGGCTTCGGACTGTATCGGCGGCTGTTGGAGGAAGTAGCGCGAACCGTCGAAATACTCAACCAGCTCGCGGCTGGCGGCGGTTTGGTCGCGGTCATAAACGGCGAATTTCAGATTCCGCACGTCAAACGAAATCCCCCACGATACCGACGCCATGATAATCAGCGGGCCGAACACGGCGAAAAACAGGCGGATTTTGTCGCGCAGGAGTTCTTTGGCTTCGCGGCGGGCGAAGGTCCAAATCATGGAGAAGCGGTATTTGAAGGTTTGGGTGTCGGGCGTTGCGGACGGGGTTTCAGACGGCCTCGGATGGTGTTTTTCAGGATCGTCTGAAAACTGCGAATGCCCGTTATCCGATGCCACTTCCGCGTGCGTGGCTTGCGCCACACACCCTACGGTCGGTTCGGACAATTCCGCTTTATTGTTCACAGGTAGGGTGTGTGAACTTTGTTCACGCACGCCGTCTGCGTTTTGGCGAAACTCGCTTTGCTCGTTTTCAGACGACGTTGCGTTTTGTTCATACAGGTCGTCTGAAAAATCAGTAGCCGTAGGTTGGGTCGAGACCCAACCTGTCGAATCCAAAGACGTTGTTGGGTCTTGACCCAACCTACCTTTTTCGGAATGCACGCCGTCTGTATTTTGACGAAACTCGCTTTGTTCACTTTCAGACGACCTTGCGTTTTGTTCATGTAGGTCGTCTGAAAAATCAGCCACCGTAACCGCCGTAGCCGTAGGTTGTGTCGAGACCCAACTTGTCGAATCCGAAAGCATTGTTGGGTCTTGACCCAAACTACCCTGTTCGGAATGCCCGTTATCCGATTCCGCTTCAATCAGATACTGTACAAACGCTTCTTCCAAATCCGGCGCATTCTGCCTTGCCGCCAGTTCGGCGGGCGTGCCCACCGCCAGCACGCGGCCTTTGTGCATAAAGGAAATGCGGTCGCAGCGGGCGGCTTCGTTCATAAAGTGGGTCGAAACGAAAATGGTGATTTTGTCTTCGCGGGAAAGTTTCAGAAGATGCCGCCAGAACATATCGCGCGCGGCGGGATCGACCCCCGAAGTCGGTTCGTCCAGAATCAATACTTCAGGGTGATGCAAGCAGGCGGCGGCAAGTTGCAGGCGTTGGCGGATGCCCAGCGGCAGCGATGCGGGCGCAGTGTCGGCAACGTCCGCCAAATCAAACTGTTGCAGGGCTTCCTCCACCGCCGCCGCGCCTTTAGCGCCCATCTGGTAAAGTCTGGCGTGCAAATCCAGATTGCGGCGCACGCTCAGTTCTTCATACAGCGAAAACGCCTGCGACATATAGCCGACACGCATTTTCGTGTCCAAGCCGCCCGCGTCTATCGGCTTGCCCAACAGCGTGGCGTCGCCTTCGGTCGCTTCCAACAGGCCGGTCAACATTTTCATGGTGGTGGACTTGCCGCAGCCGTTGCTGCCGAGAAAGCCGAAAATTTCGCCTTTTTGAATGGTGAAGCTGACGTGGTCCACGGCGGTAAAATCGCCGAAACGCTTGGTCAGCCCGTGCGCTTCCATTGCGGGCGGCGCAGCGGGATCGGGAACGAACGGCGTAATGTCCAAACCGCCCGAACCCTGCTGTTTTTCCGGCGGCAGCATTTTGACGTAGGCCTCTTCCAACACATCGGTGCCGTAATCCGCCAGCACGTCGGCAGTGGGCTTGTTTTCCAGCAGCCTGCCCGCGTCCATCGCCAGCAGCCGCTCGAAACGCTGCGCCTCTTCAATATAGGCGGTCGCCACAATCACGGTCATACCCGCGTGTTCCCGCCGCAAATCGTCCACCAACGCCCAAAACTGACGACGCGACAAAGGGTCCACGCCCGTGGTCGGTTCGTCCAAAATCAGCAAATCCGGACTATGTACCAGCGCGCAGCACAAACTCAGTTTCTGCTTCATCCCGCCCGATAGCTTGCCCGCCGCCCTGCCGGAAAACGGCGCAAGGCGGGTCGCCTCCATCAGCCGCGCAATCTGCCGCGTGCGTTCCTGCCCGTCCAAACCAAACAGCCGCGCATGGAAATCGATATTTTCATACACCGACAAGGTAGGATACAGGTTGCGCCCCAAACCCTGCGGCATAAAGGCGATGCGGTGCGACAAATCCCGCCGCACATCCTTGTCCGCCATATCACCGCCCAACACTTCCACCCGTCCGTCCTGAATCATCTTCACACCCGCCATCAGCGAGAGCAACGTCGATTTGCCCACACCGTCCGGCCCGATCAAACCGACCGTCGCGCCTTTCGGAATGTCCAGCGACACATCGTCAAGCGCAAGGGTCTTGCCGTAGCGGTGGGAAAGGTTTTGGATGGAAACGGTGTTCATGATGCAGCCTTTTTTGCAGAAAACGGTATTTCAGACGACCTATTCGTAACGGCTGATTTCCAAAAGATTGCCGTCAGGGTCGCGCAAATAGACCGACCGTATCGCGCCGACCGCTCCCGTGCGCGGAACAATCCCGCTGATGGCGTCCACCCCATGCGAAGCCAATTCTTCCAAAACCTGCTCCAAAGGCGTCTCCGTCAACAAACACAAATCCGCCGTACCGCAGGCAGCATTTTCAGCATGAGGCACAACTTCCGCCCCGCGCATGTGCAGATTGATTTTCTGCCTGCCAAACAACAAAGCCTTGCGCCCCTCGCCAAACGTGATTTCTTCCATACCCAAAATACGGGTATAAAAATCAATGCTGCGGGAAATATCAGCAACGGTTAAAACCAAATGATCCAGCGAAGTAATCTTCATTTTTTGTATCTCCTTAGTTCCGTTTTGACTTGGTTGCAAGCAACGAATTAATCAGGCTTCCGACTTAAAACTTCTGCCAACGTTTTACCCACAGGCGTGTATTCGCCTTCTTTTTCTCCGTAGAAGCCCGAATCCGCCAACACAATCTGTAAATCGTCAGGCTGGCGGAAATCATAAGCATAAAATACACCGCCGCCGTCAAAGGCAACCGGCAGGAAATGCGGGGCGTAAAACCAAAATTCGTAACTAAAATAAAATTCCACCACGTCTTTCGGCGAAAAATAGCCGAATTCCCGCCCGTTTCCTTCGATTTCGCCGCTTACGGCATAACGCCAAAGATGCTCCATCTCTTCAGGAATATAAAAGTAATCAGGCAGCCGCAGACCAGTGGCGGCAAATTTTTCCGCCACGCCCGCTGCGGGAAAAGCCTGTGTCAAAGCACAAATACCTTCATCACCGATATGCTTGTCCGCCGTCTGAAAAAAACACGCCAAATCCTCATCAGATGCGGGAGCTTCGCGGCTGAGAAAGTCAAATTTCTCGTACCACATAATCATCCCCAAAACGCTTCTTCAAACCCTGCCGCACATTCGGGCGGCAGTTCCCGGTACAGCAAATCGTGCAATGCCGCACTCAATTCTGCAGCCGTACAACAGCCTTCTTCATCATAAACCGCCCTGCCCTCTGCCTGCCATTTCTGTTCAAAATCATAAATTGCCAATAAAGTCTGCATCAGGGCAGCCACAGACGGCGCGACAAGGCGGCGGTTTTCCACCGTACCGTAACCGGTCATCAGCCAATAAACAGGGCTGTCGAGTGCGACGGTATCGGCAAAAAGAATCGAATCGTCAAACATTACGCCAAACACCGCCCATTCTTCGCGCCAACCTTCTATCGGCAGATATTGTTTGGCTTTTCCATTCCAGCCAAACGCCCAATCGTTCCAAATATCCGGCAGCCTTGCATAAGTCAGCCATTGCAAAAACAGGGTTTCCATTTCCAGCCGATAATCAGCAAGCGGGTTTTCGCCCTGCCACGTACCATCCATATGGCGGTAAAACCCGTCCAACGCGCCCAAATGCAGATGCCGCCCGCCTTCCAACGGCGGCAATTCTTGCAGCTCTTGTTTGTAAGGAAGACCAAAAGTTTTGGCAAAGGTTTGAATCAGTTTATCGTTCATAGCATTGACCGTCATGTTACGCAGATACAGCGTTAAATTGATTTTGGATGGTTTGGGTCTCTATACTACTTTTCTTCAGCGGAAAGTTTTACAATTTTTCAGACGACCTCTCCGCCTCCAGATAACGATGCTCCGGCATACCGACATCCCGCGTCACAGGATTATCCATCAACGGAAAAAAGCCCTCCTTCAGCTCATACAGCAGCCGTCCCCAAAAAGCATCTTCCACAGCCACTTCAGGATCGGCTTGCTCCAGCCAACGGGTCAAGTTTTCGGTTATTTCTCCATCTTTCGGCAACCTACCTTCTAGAACAAAGCCTGACTTGAGCAGGAACACTTCCGCCATCAAACGGCAATAAGTCTGCACAAACAAATCCAAACTGCTGCCGGCAAACACCAGTTCCTTCTCCCAAGCATTTTCCGCCTCGGGCGAATACAGCCACACCCGTCCGTCCGCACCAACGATAAAATAAGCTCCGCCGTAACCGTACTTACCGAAACAGCGTACCTCACCGAGCGGCGTATCAATAGACACCGTTTCATCGGAAAAGCGGACGAAGTAAAAACGGGCGGGCGGATAGTCGGTCAAAAGTGCAATCACATCACGGCAATAATCTTCAAGCAACGCCTTCTTACCCGAAACATAGTCGGCAGGACGGCATATCGCAATACCGTCAGCGGTTAAAGCACGGTGCAAATCAAACATACGGTTTCCTTGTTTTCAGACGACCTCAATAGCGTCATATGCAATGACAAATACCGCCTGATTTATCTAAAGGATACAACGAACAAAGGTCGTCTGAAAACCGTTCCTGAAATTGAGGAAACCGATATTTTCAGACGACCCTAACGATATTGGAACCGATACGCTTAACAACGACTTTTTTCAGTCAAATATCGGATACACGGCTTACCGCGCACTATTCCGCCAACCAAATCAGGCTGACCATGCGGCCGGTTTGTCCGTCGCGGCGGTAAGAGAAGAAAGTGTCGCGTTCCAAGACGGTGCAGTGTGTGCCGCCGTAAATCATGTCCACCCCTTCGCGGCGCAGAACCAAACGCGCCAGTGCGTAGATGTCGGCAAGATATTTACCGCCGCCGATGTCTTCGAATGCGTCCTCAGCTTCGGGCATGGGCGTACAAAATGCGTCGAACACGTCTTGTCCGACTTCGAATGCGTCCGCGCCGATGGCAGGGCCGAGATATGCCATGATTTCGACGGGCGCGACATTCATTGCGGCTATGGTGTTTTGCAATACGCCGCCCGCCAAACCGCGCCAGCCGGCGTGTGCGGCAGCAACGACCGTCCCGGCTTTATCGCAGAACAAGACAGGCAGGCAGTCGGCAGTCATCGCGGCGCAAGCGGCTTTGCCCATGTTGTCCACCGAAGCGTCGGCGTCGGGCGCGTTGCCCAATGCGTCGGCAGCGTTGACGACGATGGTGCTGTGGATTTGATTGAGGTAGGCGACGGGCAGCCCGACCTGTTCCTGCACGATTTCACGGTTGCGGCGCACGGCATCGGGATCATCGCCGACGTGTGAACCGAGGTTCAAACTCTGATACACGCCTTGGCTCACGCCGCCGTTGCGTGTGGTAATCAGGGTTTTCACGTTGGCGGGCGCAGGCCAATCGGCTGTCAGGAAATTTTTGCCTTGCGGGGCAAGGTTTAGGGTTTCTGTGATGGTTTTCATGTTTTTATCTGAGTAAGGAAAGGTTTGAAAGAATGTGTCTATCGGCTTCGTATTAACGCATCTCTACGACTTCCAATAATTCTGTGTTTTCCAATCGGTAATAAAGGTCATAACCCCGACCATGCTTATCTTCTCCTTGATTGGGAAGAAAGCTGATACAGGCAAATTCTTTATTCTCGGAAATATTGAACCAAATGGTATAGTTCCTCAAATCCGATTGATTCTGCAAATAACGATCAAATTCTTTTTTAGCCGCGACCATTACCAATAACAAACTTCCATCTAATCTAAATAAATAATCAGATTCAAAAGCATCTCTCCAAACTTTTTCCTGATAACTCATGCCGGCACCTAAATCCTCTACCTTAAATTGACCATTCAGTATGGCAAGTAAGCTTTTTCAACCGTATCGCCTGAATATTCCCATCTGCCTTAGGAAGTAATCAAGGTCATTTAAATAATACAGTTGCGTATTAACGCATCCCCACTACTTCCAATAATTCCGTATCTTCCAGTCGGTAATAAAACTCATAACCCCGACCATATTTATATAGTCCTCTATAAGGAATTTCAAAAAATATCCCGCCCACCATTTCATCTATTTTGGGTATAAAGCCGATATTGGCAAATTCTCCATTTTCGGAAATATTTAACCAAATAATATAGTTTTTCAGATCCCATTTACCTTGCGAATAACCATCAAATTCCTTTTTTGCAGCGGCAATTGCCAATAAAAAATTCCCGTCAATTTCAGATAAATCGTCTAATCTAAAAGCATCTCGCCAAACTTGCTCTTTATGGCTCATCATCGCCTCCTAAGTTATTTGTTTTAATTTGAGTTCTCTATATATTGAAATGTGATATTCGCATGAAAAATTTGATCAGACTAGTTGTATAAATTGCTTTCATCTAAGGGAAGATTCATCTGCTTGGCAATATTTTGTGCGGCAGCCGCAAAATCTTTTTTGTCCGACGGCTTGCTATAAATAAAAGTCAAAATTTGAACGTATGGTGCAGGATACGGGCGGCGATATTCCAGAGTAAAAAATTCTCCGTAGCCCTTGCTTCTCCATCTGATTATTGATAAGTGGTCATTTTCAGAAAGAGGATAGCCCATAACGATGTCACTGCCTTCCCAATGCGTCAGGACACGTTTGACGGGGTCGTATCGCCAAGACTCATCTTGCAATTTTTCCAATGCTCTTTTTTTGGATGATAGAGACAAATACAGGAAGGGCAAAATCATTATCAAAAGAAATGACAGGAAGAAGAAACCGGAGCCTATGTTCAGAATCTCCATATCCTCCATAATCAACATACCCACCCATACGGGTAGCGCAATCATGGAAACGATGGCAGCTTTGGTGGCAAGTCGGTATGTTTTTTCAGATGTCAAATTGCCATAACCCGCCAGCCACTGCATTTTGCCGTCCATTTGTGCAAGATTTACCAAATCTGAAGAAGACATCTTAATCCCTCACATAAACCACTTCGACGTCGTAGTCGTCTTCGTTCCAATCATCATCGTCATCCGTGCCGAGTTTGTCCTGCCATTCTTCTTCGTTGCTCAAAGACGAATCCAAGCCTGCCTCGAGGCGCAGGACGGAGAGCAAGTGGTAGATATCGTCAGGAATCGGAGCTTCGAAGGAAACGGTTTCGCCGGTTTTCGGATGGACGAAACTTAAGCGGTAGGCGTGCAAAGCCTGACGCGCGCCCAGACTTTTGACGGCTTCTTTTACCGGTTCACTGCACGGATGGCGCAGATTGCCGTAAACGGGGTCGGCGGCAAGCGGGTGGTTGGCTTCGCGCATATGGACGCGGATTTGGTGCGTCCTGCCTGTTTCGAGCGAGCATTCGATGTAGCTGTGGGCAAGATAGCGTTCCAACACTTTGACGTGTGTCACGGCAGGTTTGCCGCCGAATTTGACGACTGCCATTTTCAGGCGGTTGTGCGGATCGCGTCCGATTTGGGTTTCGATTTTGCCGTCAAAGGGAACGATGCCGTTGGCGACGGCGCGGTAGATACGTTTGACCGTGCGCTCTTGAAGCTGTTGCACGAGGGAATTTTGTGCGGGCAGGGTTTTGGCGACCACCATCAGGCCGCTGGTTTCTTTGTCTAGCCTGTGGACGATGCCCGCGCGCGGAATCTGGCTCAATTCGGGACAATGCGCCAATAAACCGTTGAGCAGCGTCCCCGTCCAGTTGCCTGCAGCGGGATGGACGACCAGTCCGGCTGGTTTGTTGACGACGATGACGGTATCGTCTTCGTACACAATATCCAAATCCATCGCTTCGGGTTTGAACGCGAGATTCTCTTCGCTCGGACGTACCGTTACGCTGATGGATTCTCCGCCTATCATTTTGTCTTTGGGTTGGGCGGGCTTATCGTTTACAATGACCGCGCCTTCTTTAATCCACGATGTCAGGCGGCTGCGCGAATAATCAGGCATGAGCTTTGCCAACACCGCATCCAGCCGCCCGCCCGCAAGCTCCAGCGGAACAGTCAAATTAACACAACTTTCTGCTTCGGGGGCTGACGTAAAGTCTAAATCGTCGCTATAATCGGCTTCATTATCAAAGGAAGTATTCTGCATGAAAAAAATTCTTTTAGTAGTTTCGTTAAGTCTGGCACTGGGTGCCTGTGCAAGCAATAAAGGTACGGTCGATAAAGACGCGCAAATCACACAAGATTGGAACGTGGAAAAACTCTATGCCGAAGCGCATGACGAGTTGAACAGCAGCAATTATACGCGAGCCATCAAGTTATACGAAATTTTAGAATCCCGCTTCCCCAACGGCCGCTACGCGCAACAGGCGCAGCTGGACACCGCATACGCCTATTACAAAGACGACGAGCCTGAAAAAGCCCTCGCCGCCATCGACCGCTTCCAGCGCCATCACCCGCAACATCCGAATATGGATTACGCGCTTTACCTCAAAGGCTTGGTTCTGTTCAACGAAGACCAATCCTTCCTCAACAAACTCGCCTCTCAAGACTGGTCCGACCGCGACCCTAAAGCCAACCGCAGCGCATACCAAGCATTTGCCGAATTGGTACAACGCTATCCGGAGAGCAAATACGCCGCCGACGCCACCGAGCGCATGGCGAAACTGGTGGACGCATTGGGCGGTAACGAAATCTCCGTTGCCCGCTACTACATGAAACGCGGCGCCTACCTCGCCGCCGTCAACCGCGCCCAAAAAATCGTCGAGCGTTATCAAAACACCCGCTACGTTGAAGAAGCTCTCGCCATGATGGAGCTTGCCTACAAGAAACTGGACAAACCCCAACTCGCCGCCGATACCCGCCGCGTCTTGGAAACCAACTTCCCGCAAAGCCCCTTCCTGCAACACCAATGGCAGCCAAACGACATGCCTTGGTGGCGCTACTGGCGTTAAGGCTTGAAGTTTAAAGCATAGTGATACCGTATCACCCTATGCTTTTCTGAAACCAAAGGTCGTCTGAAACTGAAAAATACAGTTTCAGACGACCTTTTTATGTTTCAAGCAATCATTATTCGCGGGTAAAGTCCACGCTACCCTTTCCGTCTTACAAGGTGAACTGCAAAAGCAAAGATAGGGTCATTCTAAGCATCAGGAGGGCGAGATGATCAATGCTGACAATACTGTTAATGTTCAAATTTTTTGGAAGTCACAAGAAGACGGAGCTTGCAAGATAATTCCTCCGATCGGTCTCTTTTATCCTGTAAGCAAATTTGAAGATGGGATTTTTCAAGAAAATTTTCCTAGAAGTATCGTTTTAGATATTTACGAACATATAGCCAATAAAAACATCAGCTATGCGAAGGCTTGGTTTCTCATAAGGAAAAATGAAAAGATCCCGCAAGGAACAAAATTTAAAATTTTTGATGGGGCAAGATGCATTGCTGATGTTGTTTCAATTTCTTAAGAAAGAAATCGTAGATTAGACAAAACCCAACCAAATATTAAGGTCGTCTGAAAAACGTTTTCAGACGACCTTTCTTGTTACTTCAAACGCTTTTAGAACTTGGCTTCAAGCGTGAAGTTGTAGCTTCTGCCGGGAGAGGTGAAGCGTTCTATACCGGCATGGGTTTTGTTGTCAACGCGGTTGACTGTGCCGAATTCGCGGATGCTGCGCAGCGATTCCCAAGTATAGTATTTTTTGTTGCCGATGTTGTACGCACCGGCGCGCAGGGTGAAGTATTTGCCCAAGTTGACGTAGCCTGTCAGGTCGAAAAGCGTATAGGCTTTGCTGTGCTTGGCAAATGGCCATGGGTTGTTCAAATCATCGCTGCTGTGGACGGTGTCAGACGGTTTTTTAGCTGCGGTGTGGGTCAGGTATGCATTGATGCCCCAGCGTTTGGAGGGAGCATCGTAGCCCAAATTGTAAACAGCAGACCACGGGGAAAGGGCGTTAATCGGGGTTTCTTGTCCGTTGGTCTGTTTGGCTTTGCCTTTGATATAACTAAGGTTGACACCTGCGTGCGTGCCTTGCGGCAAACCGATGCTGTCAAGGTTCCATGTGCCGTTAAATTCCAAACCTTTCACCCATGCGGAGGAACGGTTTTGGTTTTGCCAAACGGGTGAGCTGACCAATGCGGTACCGTCGGAAATCGGCGCATAATTAGGGCTATTAGGGTTGTCTGAGGACACGCCCATGTAGGTCAGTTCGATAAAGTTGCGGTAGCGGGTTTGGAAGCCGGAGAGTTTAAAGTTTCCGGCTTTGCTACTGCCGGCAAGTCCCAGTTCGAAATTTTTGGCGGTTTCTGCCTTAAGGTTAGGGTTTGCTTTAAGGTAGAAGTCAGGATGCGGGAACAATAGCCAGGTTTCGTCTGAAGTCGGCGCGCGGAAGCCAGTGCTATATTTTGCCAAAAGATTCAGACGCGGCGTGAATTTCCAGTCTAATCCTAAACCGTAGCTGAAACCGCTGTGTTTACGTTCGCTGCCGAGATAAGGAATTTGACCGCGGATGGCAGGAGTGTAGTTGGGATTGTCTTTGGCTTTGCTGCTGCTGTTGTCGTAGCGAAGCCCGGCATTGAGGCGGTATTGGCTGCTGTCGCCGAATTGGAATGTGTTGTTCCAGTAGGCAAAACGGTTTTTGGAGGAGCTTTCGACCAGCATAGTCAATTCTTGGTTGTTGGACGTTTGATATTTCGGGTCGTATAGGCGTACCCAATAGCTATGATCGCTATTGCTGTTGTCGTTTTTGGAATCGCCCAATCCGTATTGCATTGCCCATACCAATTTGGAGAAGTCGATTTGTTTTTCGGCATCGGCACCGAATTGGATATTTTTTTGACGGATGTTGCGGAACATATGGTACACGTCGCTGTTCACACCGCTGCGATTATAATCCGTCGGCAAGTCCCAGGTCCAAGTGCTCATGTCGATGGTTTGACGGTCGTAACGCAGGTTGAGGTTGTCCCATGGTCCTTTGTCAAGTTGGTTTTTGTATTCGAAACCGATGCGTTTGCGGTAGGAAATATCTTGACGGGAACGGGTGTCGCCCAGTGCTTCGCCTTTCCAGTTTGCCGCCCACATATTGGACAATTCAGTCGTTGTGCGGTCGGTGCGCGAGTCTTCGTAAATCCAGCCTATACGGTTTTGATCGTTGAAGTTGTAACCCAGCTTGAACAGGGTGCTTATGTTTTCCCAATTTTGAGGGTCAGGTTTGCTGCGCGCTACGCCACGGCTGCCGTAGTTGGTCATGCCGACATTCGGACTCCAGCTTTGTTTGTTGTCGGTGATGACGGTATCGGCAGCGTCGCTATTGTTTTTGGTTTCTTTACCGAAACGGCGGGTGTAGACCATCAATGCATCCAGACCCAACCAGGTTCCTGCGGCGGTTATGCTGCTGAATTTTTGGCTGTTGCGTCCGATATAGCCGCCTTTAATGCCTAAGTGGTAGGGGTTTTCTTCGGAAACATAGTCGCTTGCGGATTTGGTTTTGTAGTTGACGGCACCGCCCAATGCGCCGCTGCCGGATTTAAGCGAGTCCGCGCCTTTGGTAAGGGTTACTTCCGAAAAGTTTTCGGGTTCGGAAGTGTTGCGGTTGGCATTGAAGTTGCCGTATGCGCCGAACAACTCTTGGAATGCTTCAGACGACCTGCTTTCTGCTTGTGCCAGTCCATCCGCGTTGATGGCAACGCGGTCTTTGTCGACACCGCGTATGGTAAAGCCGTTGGAACCGGAGCGTCCGCCTTCGACGACGCTGATGCCCGGATCGTAGCGCACCAAGTCGCTTTCGTCAGAGACCATTTGTTTATCCAATGCCTGACGGCGGACTTTCTCTTCACCGAGTTTTTGGACTTTGCGGCCGCCGATGACTTTGACTTCATTCAAGTCCTGATGGGCTTGTGGTACGGGGTCGGCAGCGAAGGCAGGGAAAGTTTGGCTGACAATGGCTGCCAGCAGTACGGGTTTAAAGGGGAAGAACATTTTTTGACTCTTAAGATGTACTGATTATCGGTTTATTGGGATGTTTGACGTGCGGTTACTTGCTGACAGGTGTCAAACTTGTATCCGTCGTATTGCGGTCTGATGAATTTTCTACGCCGCCGAATACGGTATCCAACGATTTATCGGCATCGAAGGTTACTTTGCCGCCTATGCTGACCTCTGTTTTATGGCCACCGTTAAACTGACCGAAGAATTTTCCTTCGACTTTGCCGTTTTTGCCGTCGGATTCGGCAGTGCCCGAGAAATCAACGCCGTTGATGCCCACATCTTTCATCACAACATCCGGACCGTAATCCGCATTACCCAAAATCGTGCCGCCAAGTTTGTTGGTGTTGAAATTGGCTGTCAGCAGTGAAAGTTTGGGCGTGTTTTTTTCAGACGACCCGAAGGATTTACCCGGATCGTAGGTTGAGGTAACGATATTGCCGTTGCGGACGCGGACTGCCCAAACTTCGTATGTGGTCTTGCCTTTTGCCACTGTACTGTCTGACGGAGTGTAATAAGACGGTTTCGCCGTGCCAACAGGTTTGCCGCCGACAAATAGGTCTACCGTGCCGTCTGCACTTATCCATGCGCCGAATTTGAGGTGGTCCTGTTTGGTTGCAGGGGCATAGGTGAACTGCCCAGAACTACTGCAACAGACAAACAGCTTACCGCCTTCAGACAAAGGTTGCCCTTCGTGGCGGGTACGCAGGGCATAAGACGGGCTGAAAGAGTCGGGGACAATCGGATCGGAATATGAGCTGATGTTGTAATAGTTGCCCGAAGGGGTTCGATAGACATATTGCTTATCGGTATAGCTGCTGCCCCATGATGTTTTTACTTCGAACTCCGCTTCATGCAGGCTGCCGCCTTTACCGGAAAGGGTGTTGATGGTCTTTATTGCATTGCTCTCATCACTCAGCTTGACATTGGCGATAGGCTGCGCCGTAGGTATGGCAACGGGGACTTTGGGTTCGGATGCGCCTCCTCCAGCGCAGGCAGTCAGAATAAGGGTCGCTGCCGCAGAAATCGCGGGTACTTTGATTTTCATGATGAATCTCTCTTAATATTGATGTTTTATAAATTAATGATAAGGATTACCAATTTTGTTGTAATATTGTGTAATAATTATGCCGTTTTGGCAATATCCTTACGGGTTTTAAATGGTTTCCAAGATGAATATTAGCAAGTGAATTAATTGATGATGTAGAGTTGAAACTTTACTCCAAATATTTGATTTAATGCTGCTACTTGATTGCCGACAGAGAAAATTGAGTGATAGTGTGATCAAACTATTGCTTTGGATTCGCAAGATATATTGCAGGCGTGTTTAGTGGGTTGGCTTGATTAATCCTATGAATCTACTGATGAATAATATTTGAATAATTTATAAGACCATAAAAATAAATTAGTTATGTTTGTTTTGGAAATTTACCTCTATAATGCTGCATCTTAATGCGAATCTGTTGCTTTTACGCAAAAATAAGGTCGTCTGAAAAGTTTCAGACGACCTTTGATAGCTGTAAATCCATGACTGGGGATTGAATCAGTAGGGCATGGCGGTTTGCATTTAGCTACCCCTGTGATATACACACATATATTTCGGATGATTTTGAATGTTAAAAATAAAACAAAAAATGGTTTCGGCATCTTTATGTTGCCTGTTGCCTTCCGCAGTCTTGGCTCAATTGCCCGAAGGTGGTATCCGGCAGGATGCGCCTTCTCAGGATGCTGCCGTACAAGTGCAGCAAAAACAATGGCTGGATATTTTGTCCGAAGAAGAAAGGTCGTCTGAAAAGAATGAGAATGTCGGCGAACCGACTGTGGTCGGCGATGATTTTTTAACGGCAAACCCGCATATTCTTGAGGACGCACTGATTCAAGCGCTTAACGGCAATAGCGCAGATTTGGTTTCTTCGCTTGCCTCACTTTACCGCAAACAGCCCAACCACAATCCCAAGCTGATTGCACGTGCCGATGCTTTGCTGGCAAAGTTGAAAGGGCGGACTTCCGAAGCGGTCGAACGTTATCGTACCCTTTATGAATCTGACGTTTCAGACGACCGCATATTATTGGATTTGGCGGCGGCAGAGTTTCAGGATTATCGTTTGGGCGAGGCGGCGGCGCATTTCCGCCATGCCGCGCAACGCGATATACCTGCCCCCGTTTTGGAAAACGTCAAACGTTTTCAAGAAGCCGTCAAGCGGCAGACAGAATGGAAATGGTCCGGCGGAATCAGCCCCGTGCATAACGATAATGCCAACAACGCTGCCCCGCGTTATTGCATCGAAGCAAGAGGGCAAACCGCATGCAGTATCACTTTGCCTGTCAGTGCCAACGGCTTGAATTACGAATTGAACACCGAAAAACTCACCCCGTTTTACGGGCATCACGCCGTCAAATTCCGCGCCAACCTCAGCGGAACGAGCTATTTTTTCGACCGCCAATCGGCTTACGACGATGCGTTCGGCAGGGCTTATTTGGGCTGGCAGCGCAAGGACGGCAAACAAACCGTCAGCGTTTTACCGTTTTATCAGACGCAGTTGGCAGGCAGCAGCGAGTTTGACAGCAAAAAAGAAAACAACCGCCGCGCCGCGCCGTATATGCTGGCACACGGGGTCGGCGTACAGCTTTCGCATATGGTCAATCTCGGCAACGCGACACAACTTTATTACTCGCTGGAACGCTACCACCAAAACTATCGGGAAACTGATCGTGCGCTGCGTAACGACGGTTGGCACGACGGCACCTATCTCTCCCTGGCGCGCCGTTTCGGCAGAACGACCCTGTTCGGCGGTTGGCAATACAACCGCTTTGTTCCTGAAAACAAAAACATACGCAATGCCGTCAACAATGCCGCCTACCGCCGCAGCGGGTTCAACATAGGCTGGATACAGCAATGGCCGTTTTTGGGCGGGCTGAACAGCCGCCTGACCGCCTCATTTGCCAACCGCCGCTATAAAGGCATTATGGCATTCGGCACGGAGCCGCAACGCAACCGCGAGCACTCCCTCTCCGTCAGCCTCAGCCATGATAAATTGTCCTACAAAGGCATCACGCCGACCTTGAATTACGGATACAGCCGCATCCGCAGCAATGCCCCTTATGCACGACGCAGCAGCCGTCAATGGTCGTTGGGAGCTGAATGGAATTTTTAAAAACAGCCGTAAATTCGAATTTGCAAACCTCCGCGTCTTAATCTAATTACTTCATCGCAGCTTTCAACGCAAACGCTGCCAGTAGTGCCCCTAAGCGGAATTTTCGGGGAATGGCGAGTCCTGCCGTTTTATACAGGAGGCGTGTGCGGTTCAGCTCGCTGCCTAAGTCCAGCAGTGTCATCAGCTTATCCGACTTGCGATCGTCCTGTTCTTTCCATTTTTGCTGTTTCATATGCGATGCTTCGATTCTCAGACGAACCAACTTGGCTTCCAGTTGCAGCAGTTCGCGTGCTTCATCGCGTTCCGTTTTATTCATCGTCCTCTCCTTCCTGCATATCTTGACCACGCAGGCAGGCGATGTCTGCCTTAATGTCCTGCAAGGTTGCGGCGATTTTGTTGTTTTGGCTGCGCCAGTCTTTTGCGACTTTGCCGAACAAGACCGCAATGACGATCAGGCTGACGGCAGTTATCCCGAAAAATACCCATATCGCTGCGATATCCGACAACACACTGTTTAGTCCGAAAAGCAGGCTGATGAATGCAATCAGCAGCAAGATGCCCGATACGACCAACCATATGATGATGCGGAACACGTTTTCCGCCTGTTCCGCCAAATCCAGATTCAAAATCTGCAAACGCAGCAAAAGCAAATCAACACCCTGATTCAGCAACGTTTTCGTATGTTCGATATTTTGTCTGATACCCATATTCCGATTTCCCTGATTGTTCCAAAACGGACAATCCGAAGGCTTTGGGGTCGTCTGAAACCTTTGCCGACCCGAATAAGCAAACGCCGCCAGAACAAGATTTCGGGAAATCGTGTCCGGACGGCATTCATGTTTGACCGATTATCGGCGGTTCAGCAATACGCCGACGACCAAGCCCGCCAGTGCGGCAAAGCCCATTGCGTAATAAGGTTTGTCGTGTACGGCTGCATCGGCTTGGCGTGCGCCGCGTTTGATGCGGTCGCCCGCTTCTTCTCCAAACTCGGCAAAGCGTTTTTTACCTTCTTTGAAACGCTCTTCTGCCAATTCTTCAAATTCGTCGTATTTTTCGCGCGCGCGGTCAGCGTGGTATTTGATTCGGTCACCGGCTTCTTCTTGGAAGTCATGCAAACGATCCTTAGCAGCTTCAAGTTTCTCCTGCAATTTGGCTTTGGCTTTTTTGCCTTCTTCCGAGCCGACTTCTACGCCTTTGCTGTACAGCTCTTCAACATCGCTCATCACGTCTTGGATGTCTTTCAACAAAGCTTCTTTGCGGGATTCAAAATCATGCTTTCTCATTACCTTCTCCTTGATGTCCATATGGGTGAAATAACAGATTATTCATCTGTTAACTGATTATAACCCCTTTACACTTCTTCTCAAGTCAATTCGGCTAAAGGTGGTTTGAAAACATGTAAAGATTAACGCGGGAGATAAAAGGTCGTCTGAAAACTTTCAGACGACCTTTGGGCCTCTTTAAAACTTTTCCGTCATGTAAACTGCTTCTTGGCGGAAGGGCTCCGTCCAAACAGCCTACCACTTTATTTTCAAGGCAACGGAGGCATTGCGCGGTTTGCCGTAAAAATTGCTGCGGGAGTTGGTGTAATAGCGTTTGTTGGTCAGGTTGCCGACGTTGACCGCCAGTGCGGCGTGTTTGTTGATTTTATAGCGCGCCATGACGTTCCATATCGAGTAGGAAGGCTGCCACAGTGCTTTGGGTTTGTCGGAAACGTAATATTGCCCGTTGGAAAGACCATGCCCCCAAGGCTTGGGCTTGGTGCCGCTAACCCAGCGCATCCCCACCCCCATCGTCAGCTTAGGCGTAAAGTCGTAGCTGGTGAAAAATTTGAAGGTTTTATCCGGCGCGGTATAGGTGCCGCCGTACTCCAGATTCATGTCGTCCCCCAAGTCGTTGGAGGAGTTGGGCGCGTCGTAAGGTTTGTCTATCTTCAGTTTGACAAAGCCTGCCTGCATCCGCCATTTCGGGGTAATCTGTCCGGCAAGGTTGATGTCGAAACCCCTGCTGGTATAGCCCTTGCCTGTGCCGTATTCCCAATCGCCTTGGAAGCACCACGGTTCGTTGCCGTTTTCCCCGCCGTATTTCCATTCGTAACAACGCGAGCCTGTAGGTTCGAGCGTGGGGTAATTTTTCTGGGTCATGGTGAAGTAAGACAGGGCGAAATTCAGCTTGTCGTTCCACAAGCCGCCTTTGATGCCGACTTCTTTGGAATTGCCGGTAATCGGCGGCAGCCATCCGCCGCCCTCGCCATAGGCCGGCCTGTTCCTTAAGACATTGTTAGTTTTCAGGATGCCGGTATAGCTGGCGTAGGCATTGATGGTCGGCGTCAGTTCTACAATCACGCCGCCGTACGGGACGAATTTGCGCACCGTATCGTGATACATACTGCTTTTATTGTGATCGGGGGCGTACCCTTCGTCGGGCATTTCAACCGTATCGTCTGTTATCACGTTGTTTTTGTTTTTGTAAAACGACCATTTCCCGCCCCCTTTGTCCCGCCATGTCAGCCAACGCCCGCCTACCACCGCCGTCAGCCACCTGGCCGGTTTGAGCTTCAGGGCAAAATAGGGTCCGTATTGCTCCGAAGCCAAATGATCGCGGGAAATCAATCCGTCCGGTCCCAATTTTTTCTCCCAAGCCCGGTTGTACCCCAACATGGGATAGCTGCCGTTATTCCAGTAATCAAGCGGAATCGCCTGCCATAAATAGAAGTTACGGTCTATCGGTTCTCCCGTCATGGCCGCAATACCTGTCGGTTTGGCATCATCGACATTCAATTCGCCGCTACTGCTGAAATTATAATCGTCCCTCGTCTGGGTATGGCGGATGCCGCTAAAACCGACAATAAACTGCTGGTCCTGGTCAAAAAGTTTGAAACGGCTGTCCAGATGGATATCGAACGCCTTGTCGTCGTATTTGTCGCGTTCGCGGCCGAAATCATAAGTTGCTGCGTTAAATTGCGGCGCGTAGCCGTTTACCCCCATATCGCCGTAACGCAGATCGCTTTTGGTGCGGCTGCGGGTATAGGCAGTTTGCAGCTTGATATGGTCGTTGAAATGATGTTTGTATTCGGCAAACATATTGTCGCTGGTGGCTTTGTTAAACGCCCATTCCGCCCCGTTGTTGAAGCTCGGCGGAACGTCGCGGGCATCTATCCAATGCGTCGGGGAATCCCCCAATTCGAAATCATAATCCTGGGTAACTTTCGAATAACGCATCAACCCCTTAGTCGGCGCACCGGTGATGTTGCGGTGCTGACGGCTGAAGCCAAACGTAAAGCTGTCTTTGTCGGTTGGCGTCCAATCGAATACGGTGTAGAAAGCATGGGATTTGCGTTTGATTCTGTCCATAAAGCTGTCGCCGTCCTCCCATGTTCCGACGATGCGGCCGCGCAGGGTTTGGGATTTGTTCAACGCACCGCCGTAATCGAATTCGACACGTTTGTTGTTCCAAGAGCCGTATTTCAGGTTCAATTCTCCCGCATTTTTCGCCAGCGGGCGTTTGCGCACGAAATTGACGCTTGCCGCCGGATCGCCCACTCCGGTGCTCAGCCCGTTCGAACCGCGGATGATTTCCACCCTGTCGTAAAGATAGCTGTCCTGTGCGGCAATAAAACGAGGCCCGCCAAGCAGGTATTTATTGGCCAGCACACCGTCAAGCTGGTAATTGTCGACGGGAAAGCCGCGCGAATAATACTGGGCTTCGCCCATGCCGGTAACGGAGTCCTGCAAGACGGTAATACCCGGCGTTTCTTCCAGCACCTGATCAAGGTTCTGCAAATTCTGATCCTGCATCTGCTGCTGGGTGAAAACGGTTACACTTTGCGGGGTTTCTTTGAGTTTTAAGTCAAGCTTGGTGGCCGAGGTGCTGCCTTTGACGGTGTAGTTGCTATTACTTTGGGCGGGTGTATTTCTTGCCCCCTTTACGGTAATTTCATTCAGATTGACTTTGTCGGTTACAGTTTGAGCATATGCGGATGAAAATGCAAAAGCGATGACGATACTCAAACGGCTGGGTTTCCATAGACTATTCATAGCTGCTCCTTGATGGGAAACGAATTCAGATATGAGTAAGGTCGTCTGAAAAAGCAAGATAGGAAGATGTTGATATAATTGATTTGTTTTTGAGAATGATTATATATTGAATAAAAATTAAAGATAATGATATAAAGTATAGAATATCCGACAATTTATGTAGCTTATGCGACAATCTGTACGATATAGTGGATTAACTTTAAACCAGTACGGCGTTGCCTCGCCTTAGCTCAAAGAGAACGATTCTCTAAGGTGCTGAAGCACCAAGTGAATTGGTTCCGTACTATCTGTACTGTCTGCGGCTTCGTCGCCTTGTCCTGATTTAAATTTAATCCACTATAACGCTGGAAACAAACGCCTAACGAAATTTGCAGATTATGGCAAACCAAGTAAAAAGGTCGTCTGAAAACCTGTTTCCAAGTTTTCAGACGACCTTTCAGCTCTTCAGTCAAAACGACCAAGCGTTATGCCAGGCCTTTTGCTTTCAACACTTCCAGCATGGTGCTGCCCAATTCGGCAGGGCTGCGGGTGTAGGCGATGCCGGCTTTTTCGAAAGCGGCGAATTTTTCTTCCGCAGTACCTTTGCCGCCGGAGATAATCGCACCGGCGTGGCCCATGCGTTTGCCTTTAGGAGCGGTCACACCTGCGATGTAGCCGACAACGGGTTTGGTTACGTTGGATTGGATGTATTCGGCTGCTTCTTCTTCCGCAGTACCGCCGATTTCACCGATCATGATGATGGCGTCGGTATAGGGGTCTTCTTGGAAGAGTTTCAGCGCGTCGATTTGGTTCATGCCCGGAATCGGGTCGCCGCCGATACCGATACAGGTTGATTGGCCCAAGCCCAGTTTGGTGGTTTGTGCCACGGCTTCGTAAGTCAATGTACCGGAACGGGAAATGATGCCGATGCGGCCCGGAGTGTGGATGTGGCCCGGCATAATGCCGATTTTGCACTCGCCTGGGGTAATCACGCCCGGGCAGTTTGGACCGACCAAACGTGTGCCGTTGCCGTTGGTTTCCAGATAGCGTTTGGCTTTGAGCATGTCCAGAGTCGGTACACCTTCGGTAATCACAACCACCAAGCCTACGCCGGAATCAACGGCTTCAACGATAGAGTCCAACACAAACGGAGCAGGAACGTAAATCACGGATGCGTCCGCGCCGGTTTCTTTAACGGCTTCTTTCATGGTGTTGAACACGGGCAGGTTCAGGTGGGTTTGACCGCCTTTGCCTGGAGTCACACCGCCGACAACTTTAGTGCCGTAAGCCAGAGCTTGTTCGGAGTGGAAAGTACCGTTTTTACCGGTGAAACCTTGAACCAATACTTTGGTGTCTTTATTAATCAATACGCTCATTCTTTTCTCCTTAGGCGTTTACGGCTGCGACAATTTTTTCGGCTGCGTCATTCAGGCCGTCGGCGGAAGTCAGTTTCAGACCTGATTCGTTCAGGATTTTCGCACCGAGTTCGGCGTTGTTGCCTTCCAGACGGACAACAACAGGCACGTCAACGTTGATTTCTTTAACGGCTGCCACGATGGCTTCCGCAATCATGTCGCAACGGACGATACCGCCGAAGATGTTAATCAATACGCCTTTGACGGATTTGTCTTCGAGAATCAGTTTGAACGCTTCAACTACGCGCTCTTTGGTCGCGCCGCCGCCTACGTCCAAGAAGTTGGCAGGTTGGCCGCCTTTGAGTTTGATGATGTCCATGGTCGCCATCGCCAAACCTGCGCCGTTCACCATACAGCCGATGTTGCCTTCCAACGCAACATAGTTCAGGTCGAATTCGGAGGCTTTCAGCTCGCGTTCGTTTTCTTGGGATTTGTCACGCAATTCAGCGATTTTCGGCAGGCGGTAGAGCGCGTTGCTGTCGATACCGATTTTGCCGTCCACGCAGGCCAGCGCGCCGTTTTCGCGGACTGCCAGCGGGTTCACTTCAAACAGGGCGAAGTCGTTTTCGACAAACGCTTTGTACGCGCCGGTCATCAGTTTGACGAACTCGTTGATTTGTTTGTCTTTCAAGCCCAGTTGGAACGCAACTTCACGCGCTTGGCAAGGTTGCAGGCCGACCAGCGGATCAACGGTTACTTTGAAGATTTTTTCAGGGGTTTCGGCGGCAACTTTTTCGATTTCCACACCGCCTTCGGTCGAAGCCATGAATGTGATGCGACGGGTAGAACGGTCAACCACTGCGCCCAAATACAGCTCGGTTTGCACCGGGTACATGTCTTCGCAAACCAAAACGCTGTTGACCGGCTGACCGTTGGCATCGGTTTGATAAGTAACCAGATTGGTGCCAATCAGGCTTTCCGCCACTTCTTTGGCTTCTTCACGGCTTTTGACGACTTTTACGCCGCCCGCTTTACCGCGTCCGCCTGCGTGGACTTGGGCTTTGACGACGGCAAATTTGCCGCCCAGTTTGTCGTAAGCGGCTGCGGCCTCTTCGCCGTTGTGCGCCAAAATACCGCCTTGCACGGGCAAGCCGTAGCCTGCCAGCAGTTCTTTAGCCTGATACTCGTGTAGATTCATGGATTTCTCCTTTAGATTAGTGGAATGCCCTGAGACTGCCTCCAAATGGCAACCCCGTGCGTTTCAGACGACCTTTCGGCGGTCGGAAAATCGTCGTTTCACTTGCTGAACGGCAACCACATCCGCGCAAGCAGATACATGATTGCGCCGCCGCCCCCGAGGATAAAAAAGACAATGCCTTTTTTACGCGAATTCGGGCAGAGCAGGTAAACGGCAAGGCTGAAACTGATAAACAACAATGCCACGCGCCAAACCAATTCTTTGTCTTTGAAACGGTTGAGCGTATAAGTTTCGGTCATCATCACATACATCTGCCACAACGCGGCCATACACATGCTGATGATGCCCATCGGTATAAACAGGATACCGATTACTTCTTTATTCATAATCAAATGCTGTCTGTGAATGTGTCGCCGATTATATATAGTGGTTCAAGTTTAAACCAGTACTGCGTTGCCTCGCCTTGCCGTACTATCTGTACTGTCTGCGGCTTCTCCGCCTTGTCCTGAATTTAAACTTAACCCACTATCGCAGATTCAAATAGAAAATGCTTAAATCGTCATTCCGGTAAGGGAACAATGGCAACTGATATGCCCTATTTTCTCTCTATACCTATCGGAACATTGCTTCCGAACATTCATCTTTCCGAAAAGGTCGTCTGAAAAAGTTTCAGACGACCTTTTATGCTTTACTTGGCCTCATCAGCCGTGCAAAGCGCGTTTGTCGGCGGCCAGTGCGGCTTCGTGAACCACTTCGGACAAGGTCGGATGGGCATGGATGATGCGGGCGATGTCTTCGCTGCTGGCGAAGAATTCGAGCGCAGTGACGCCTTCGGTAACCAATTCGCTGACAACCGGACCGATCATGTGTACGCCCAAGATGCGGTCGGTTTTGGCATCCGCCAACACTTTGACCGTACCTTTGGCTTTGCCCATTGCCAACGCGCGACCGTTTGCGCCGAAGCCGGAAGTGCCTTTTTTGTATTCCACGCCTTCGGCTTTGAGTTGTTCTTCGGTTTTGCCAACCCAGGCGATTTCGGGATCGGTGTAAATCACGAACGGTACGCTGTTGAAGTCGATATGCGGTTTCTGACCGGCGATGCGCTCGGCAACCGCCACACCTTCGTCGCTGGCTTTGTGCGCCAGCATCGGGCCGCGAACCACGTCGCCGATTGCCCAGACATTAGGCAGGTTAGTGCGGCATTCACCGTCCACTTTGATAAAGCCGCGCTCGTCTTTTTCCAAGCCGACGGCTTCGGCGTTCAAGCCTTTGGTGTTCGGAATACGGCCAATGGCGACGATGAGTTTGTCGAAAACTTCGGTTTTGGCTTCGCCTGCGGCAGTTTGATAGGCAACGGACACGCCTTTGCCTTCAGATTTGATGTCGCCGATTTTCACGCCCAGTTCGATGTTCAAGCCCTGCTCTTTGGTGAAGTATTTGAAGGCTTCTTTGGCGATTTGCTGGTCGGCGGCGGCAAGGAAGGTCGGCATGGCTTCGAGGATGGTGACTTGCGAACCGACGCGGTTCCACACCGAACCCATTTCCAAGCCGATCACGCCCGAACCGATGACGCCCAGTTTGGCGGGCACTTCGGTCAGGTTCAATGCGCCTTCGTTGTCCAATACGTTTACATTGTCGATGGCAACCTGCGGCAGCGGACGCGGCACGGAACCGGTCGCTACGATGACGTGTTTGGCTTCGATAACGGTTTTTTCGCCTTTGTTATCGACTTCGATTTGGTAGGCATCGCCGTTTTTGCCGGCAAATGACGCCGTACCGAACAGGCTGGTTACTTTGTTTTTTTGAAACAGGAATTTCACGCCGCCGGTGAGTTTGGTAACGATGGCGTCTTTGCGCGCAATCATTTTCGCCGCGTCAAATTTGATGTCGCCGACGCTGATGCCGTGTTCGGCAAAATCATGCTGCGCAGCGTGGAAATGTTCGCTGGATTGCAACAGGGCTTTGGAAGGAATGCAGCCGACGTTCAGGCAGGTGCCGCCCAGCGCGGGCGCATCGCCTGCTTTGTTGACGCCCGCGTCGACACAGGCGGTTTTGAAACCCAGTTGGGCGGCGCGGATGGCGGCAACGTATCCGCCGGGGCCTGCGCCGATGACTACTACATCGTATTGAGACATGTGAAAAATCCTTTGTTTGACATTTTTGCCGCAGGAAACCCTTCGGCAAAAGTTCATCAACTATATTTTGCATAAGAGGTCGTCTGAAAGCGCGGCTTTAACGCAGTTAAACCTCACTCTGCCTTTTCAGAGTGCGAAGCCTGCCCGTAGGCACGACCTTTTCAAATTTCAGCCCGATTGGTTCGGACGCATCAGCGGCGGCAGGAATGCGGGCTATATTCCCTGACTTCGTGTCCGGTGAAATTGTTGTAAACGCGGACGGTAGCGTGCGGATAACGTTTGCACAAAACGCTGCGGGCGACGGGAATGCCTGCTTTGTTGCTGTCCATTTCAAAACGCTTGTTCAACATTCTGCCGCGCGCGTCGTAGGCGTTGACGGAATATTCCTTGCCTTCGAATGCGGCACACGCGCCAAGCAGGGAAACGACAGCCAAAAGCGGAAACAGGGAGATGGGTTTCATGGATACGCTCCTATGGATTTTCATACCGTTTGCTTCTGCACGGAAAATGGCAGCAACAAACTTCCTCCCTTAGATTTCAAACATCCCGCCGTTTTCAGACGACCTTTTTCGTTTTAAGGTCGTCTGAAAATCAGTAAGCAGCCTGATTTCAAACTGCTCTGTTTTTATCCGCTTTATATCCCTTTGGCGGCGTTTACAGATCCAACAACAGGCGTGCCGGATCTTCCAGCGCGTCTTTGATGGCAACCAAAGTCAGCACGGCTTCGCGGCCGTCGATGATGCGATGGTCGTAAGAGAGTGCCAGATACATCATCGGACGAACGACGACTTGACCGTTTTCTACGACTGCACGCTCTTTGGTCGCGTGCATACCCAAAATAGCGGATTGCGGCGGATTGATAATCGGGGTGGACATCATGGAACCGAACGTACCGCCGTTGGTGATGCTGAACGTACCGCCGGTCAAATCTTCCAGCGCGATTTTGCCGTCTTTGGCTTTTTTAGCATAATCGACGATGGCTTGTTCGATGTCGGCAATGCTCATTTGGTCGGCATCACGCAGAATCGGCACAACCAAACCGCGCGGGCTGCCGATGGCGATACCGATGTCGAAGTAACCGTGATAAACGATGTCGTTTCCGTCAACAGAGGCGTTGACCACCGGATATTTTTTCAGCGCGGCAACGGCTGCTTTGACGAAGAAAGACATGAAGCCGAGTTTGGTACCGTGTTCTTTCTCGAATTTTTCTTTGTATTTCGCACGCAAATCCATGATGGGTTTCATGTTGACTTCGTTGAACGTAGTCAGAATCGCGTTTTCCTGTTGCGAAGCCAAGAGACGTTCGGCAACACGGGCGCGCAGGCGGCTCATCGGAACGCGTTGTTCAGGACGTGCACCTGCAGGAACGGGCGCTGGCGCGGCAGCGGGCGCAGCGGCAGGTTTGGCGGCAGCGTTTTGCACATCTTCTTTCAAGACGCGACCGTCGCGGCCGGAACCTTGCAGCGCATTCACATCCACGCCGGTTTCGGCGGCCAGCTTCGCAGCGGCAGGCATGGCGGCATTGGTTTGCGCAGCGGCGGGAGCGGCTTCAGGTGCAGGAGCGGCGGCTGGGGTTTCAGCAGAAGCGGAAGCGGTTGCTGCGGTGTCGATGCGTGCCAATACTTGTTCGGCAGCAACGGTTTCGCCGTTTTGGGCAATGATTTCAACCAATACGCCGGCTTGTGGGGAAGGTACTTCCAAAACCACTTTGTCGGTTTCGATGTCAATCAGGATTTCGTCGCGCGCTACGGCTTCGCCGACTTTTTTCTTCCATTCCAAGAGCGTGCCTTCGGATACGCTTTCGGACAGCATGGGTACTTTTACATCAATAATCATTTTGTGTCTCCGGATGGTCGTTGGTTTTCAGACGACCTGTTGTGTGTTATCTCTTTTGTTTGGCGGGCGTTCCGTCTGAAGTGTTTCATTCGGAACGCCGCACCGTATTGCGTTACAGCGTCATTGCGTCTTCAACCAGTTGTTTCAGCTGGGTGACGTGTTTGCTCATATAGCCGACGGCTGGCGATGCGCTGCTTGGACGACCGGCATAAGACAGTTTTTGGCTTTCGCCGATAACGTCTTCCAAGCGGTGGCGGATTTGGTAGAACGCGCCTTGGTTTTTCGGCTCTTCTTGTGCCCAAACCACGGATTTCGCGTTCGGATATTTCGCCAACTCTGCACGCACCTCGTCGTATGGGAACGGATAAAGCTGCTCGACGCGGACGATGGCGACATCGTTTTCCAGTTTACGCTCGGCACGGCCTGCTTCCAAATCGTAGTAAACCTGTCCGGCGCACAGAATCACGCGTTTCACGCTTTCATTGTTGCCACGCTCGGCGGTATCGCCGATGACGGGACGGAAGCGTGAACCTTCGGTAAAGTTTTCCAACGGACTCATCGCGCCTTTGAAGCGCAACAGGCGTTTGGACATGAAAATCACCAGCGGTTTGCGGTACGAACCCAAGACTTGGCGTTGCAGCAGATGGAACATTTGCGACGCTTCGGACGGCATGATGATTTGCATATTGTGTTCGGAGCAAAGCTGCAACCAGCGTTCTACGCGGCCGGATGAGTGCTCCGGACCTTGTCCGTCATAGCCGTGCGGCAGGATGGTGGTCAGACCGCAGAGACGACCCCACTTGGTTTCGCCGGATGACAGGAATTGGTCGATGGTGACTTGAGCGCCGTTGGCAAAATCGCCGAACTGCGCTTCCCAAATGGTCAGTTTGTCGGGCGCAGAGCAGGCAAAACCATATTCGAACGCCATGACTGCTTCTTCGTTCAAGATGGAGTCGATAACGAGGAATTCGCCCGTACCTTCGCCCATATTGCGCAGCGGTACATAAGTGCCGTCATCCCATTTTTCGCGTTTTTGGTCGTGCAATACGGCATGGCGGTGTGAGAACGTACCGCGTCCGGAGTCTTCGCCGGAAATGCGCACGCCGTGTCCTTTGGTGACCAGGCTGGCGTATGCGAGGGTTTCCGCCATACCCCAGTCAATCGGCTGACTGCCCGCAGCCATGCCTTTACGCGCTTCGAGCACGCGTTTGGCAGTCGGATGCAGTGCAAAGCCTTCGGGAACGGCGGTAAATTTCTCGGCAAGACGCTCGATGTCGGCAGCGGGCAGGCCGGTTTCCACATCTTCGCGCCAGTCTTTGCCTTGGTATTTGCTCCAGTCAATTTGCGTGCGTTGGAAATTGCTCAACGTCGTTTGTTCGACATGTTCGCCTTTATCCAAAGCATCGCGGTAGGCTTGGATATAGCCGTCGGCTTCTGCCTGCGTCACGACGCCTTCTGCAATCAGTTGTTCGGTGTACAAAGCACGCGCACCGGGGTGTTGCGATACTTTTTTGTACATCATCGGCTGTGTCAGGGTCGGATCGTCGCCCTCGTTGTGACCCCATTTGCGGTAGCAGACGACATCGATCACGATGTCTTTATTGAATTTTTTACGGTAGTCCAAAGCTGCTTGAATGGCGAAGCAAACGCGTTCCGGATCGTCGCCGTTGACATGGATGACCGGAGCGGAAACCATTTTCGCCACGTCGGTACAATGCACGGTCGAACGGGTGTCGCGGGTATCGGAGGTGGTGAAGCCGATTTGGTTGTTGATGACGATGTGGACCGTACCACCGGTGGTGTAGCCGCGCGTTTTGGACAGGTTGAAGGTCGCTTGGTTGACGCCCAAACCGACAAATGCAGAGTCGCCGTGAATCAATACGGGCAATACTTTGTCGCGGCCGTTTTCGCCCAAACGTTTTTGTTTGGCGCGTGCAGAACCTTCAACGACAGGATTGACGATTTCCAAGTGAGACGGGTTGAACGCCAAAGAAACGTGCATCGGACCGTTCGGCGTAGCGATGTCGGAGCTGAAACCCATGTGGTATTTTACGTCGCCGCTGGGCAGCTTGATTTCGGCGCGGCCTTCAAATTCGGCAAACAAATCGCCCGGTTTCTTGCCCAAGATGTTGACCAAGACATTCAGACGACCTCGGTGTGCCATACCGATGATGACTTCTTCAACACCGTCTTTACCTGCGTTTTGAATCAGGTAATTCAGACCGGCAATCACACTCTCGCCGCCTTCAACGCCGAAGCGTTTCTGACCGACATATTTGGTATGCAGGTAACGCTCCAAAGTCTCGGCAGCGGTCATTTCTTTCAGGATGCGGCGTTTCTGTTCGGCACTGTAACTCGGGGTAGACAGCACATCCTCGAAATAATTGCGCAACCAGCGGCGTTCTTCGGTATTGGGAATGTAGATGTATTCCAATGCCAAGTGACCGCAGTAGGTTTGCTTGAGGTTGCTGATGATTTGGGACAGAGGCAATTTGCTTTGGCCGGAAAAATCGCCCTCGCCCATATTGAACTGAACCGCCATATCGGCATCATTCAGTCCGTGGAATTTGGGATCGAGGGCTTCAATATTGCGTGGCGGAATACGTTTGAGCGGGTCAAGCTGAGCAGCACCCACACCTTGAATACGGTAAGCAGAAATCAACCGCAATACACCGACCTGTTTCTTCATCATGGCTTCATCCATACCGCCTGCAATCGCCGCTGTCGATTTGGTTTTTGCCAAATTAGCGAAGGATTCACGAATCGGAGCATGGGCGACATCAACATCCGCCGCACCGGGCTGCTTGCTTAAGTCGGTGAAATATTGCTTCCATTTCTCATCGACAGAACTTGGGTTTTCCAAGAAATTCTCATACAACTCCTCGATGTAGGGAGCATTTGAACCGAACAGATAAGAAAAATTGAGTTTTTCATCCATCATGACGCGAGCTCTTTTCTTTAAAATATAAACAAAGGGTAGAATTCCATGTGTTTCAACGGAATCCATGCCGTTTGAAATGACACTTCATTCTACCCTATTTCCAGCCAAATTACTTGTATCTGTTTCGTTTATTGCGGACAAACTCATTTAAAAAAGCTATTCGACTTTCTCAAATAAAACTCCGACAACATATTAATATACCGATTTTCAGCGTTTATCCGCCGGCACATAATCGCGACGTACGGCACCGGTATAAAGTTGGCGCGGACGACCGATTTTCAGCGAAGGATCACCGATCATTTCATGCCAGTGCGAAATCCAGCCTACGCTGCGCGACAGAGCGAAGATGACGGTAAACATTTCGGTCGGGATACCCAACGCGGACAGGACGATGCCGGAGTAGAAGTCGACGTTGGGGTACAGCTTGCGCTCTACGAAGAACGGGTCTTTCAGGGCGATTTGTTCCAACTCCATTGCCAGCTTGAATTTCGGACTGTCTTCCAAGCCCAATTCTTTCAGCACTTCATAACAGGTTTCACGCATGATGCTGGCGCGCGGATCCATATTGCGGTACACGCGGTGGCCAAAGCCCATCAGACGGTATTTGCGCTGTTTTACGCCTTCCATGTATTCGGCAACACGGGATACATCGCCGATTTCGTCCAACATTTTCAAGACGGCCTCGTTCGCACCGCCGTGGGACGCACCCCACAGACAGGCAATACCGGCAGCGATACAGGCAAACGGGTTCGCACCTGAAGAACCTGCCAAACGGACGGTCGAAGTCGATGCGTTTTGCTCGTGGTCGGCATGAAGGATAAAGATGCGGTCGAGCGCGCGTGCCAATACGGGATTGGGTTTGTAGTCTTCACATGGTGTGGCGAACATCATGTGCATGAAGTTTTCGGAATAAGAGAGGTTGTTTTTTGGATAATTGAACGGCAGACCGTTGGAATAACGGTAACACATTGCCGCAATCGTCGGAATTTTGGAAATCAGACGGTAAATCGCGATTTTGCGGTGTTCGGGGTTCGTGATGTCCAGACTGTCTTGATAGAATGCAGACAATGCACCGACCACGCCGACCATCATCGCCATCGGATGCGCATCACGGCGGAAGCCGCGGAAGAACCAAGTCAGCTGTTCATGCACCATCGTATGACGGCGGACGGTATTGTCAAATTCTGCCTTTTGCTCAGGTGTCGGCAATTCGCCGTAAATCAGCAGGTAGCAGACTTCCAAATAATCGGATTTTTCGGCGAGTTGTTCGATGGGATAACCACGGTAATACAGCAGACCTTTGTCGCCGTCGATATAAGTGATTTTGGATTCGCAGCTTGCTGTTGAAACGAATCCCGGGTCGAATGAGAATAAGCCTGTGTTTTTCGTCAGTGCGCGGATATCGACCACGTCATGACCGATGCTCGCTTCCAATACGGGCAGTTCTAAATCCTCTTGATTGGGTACGTTGAGTTTAATTGATTTGGACATATTTATCGCTCCTTTGTAGGTTGGGGCTTTCGTTGCTGCCTATGCAGCACGGTCTTTATTTTCAGACGACCTCCGTATCCTAGAAATCCGCCGAAAGGCAGGCGGATTTCCAATACGTCAAGCTTGTCTGATTTTTTCAAGCATGGGGATAAGGTGTTCCTTGTCTGTCGCCGAATGTCCGTTGATCAGGGCAAGAAGCTCTTGATCTTGAAACTCAAGGATTTCGGAAAACTCGGACAGCTCTTTATCGCTCAAATGCTCGAATTCTTTTTCCATAAACCTGCCGAAAATCAGATCTAACTCCAATAATCCTCGGCGGGTTTGAAAACGGATTTTCCGTTTGGCAATATCGTCAAAAACCATCATTTCTTAAACGGCTCGTTTCAACATAATTTCTTTAATCTTACCGATGGCACGGGTCGGATTCAAGTGTTTAGGACATACGTCCACGCAGTTCATGATGGTATGGCAGCGGAACAGACGATACGGGTCGTTCAAATTGTCCAAACGCTCGTTGGTGATGGTATCTCGGCTGTCGGCGATGAAGCGGTAGGCGTTCAGCAAACCGGACGGACCAACGAATTTGTCGGGATTCCACCAGAACGACGGACAGGCAGTCGAACAGCAGGCGCACAAAATACATTCGTACAAACCGTCCAGCTCTTTACGCTCTTCCTGAGTTTGCAGGCGCTCTTTGTCTGCATCGATGGGATTATCATTGACGACGTAAGGTTTGATGGAGTGGTATTGCTTGAAGAACTGGGTCATGTCCACAATCAGGTCGCGGATGACAGGCAGACCGGGCAGCGGACGGATTTTGACGGGCTGTTTCAAGCCGCGTAAATCAGTCAAACATGCCAAGCCGTTTTTGCCGTTGATGTTCATACCGTCAGAACCGCAAATACCTTCGCGGCAAGAACGGCGGAAAGACAGGGTATCGTCTTGCGCTTTCAGGCGCACCAGCGCGTCCAAAAGTTTGACGTCGGTAGGTTCCAGTTCCAACTCGTAACGTTGCATATAAGGTTTGGCATCAACGTCCGGATTGTAACGGTAAATTTCAAAACTCATTTTTTCCATGAGAAGTGTTCCTTTTCTCATAAACCGCCTGATGGTTTTATGTTATGGGTTCAGGCTGTTCAGTGTGGTGGTGTATTTGATTTTCAGACGACCCCTTGTGATACGGAGGTCGTCTGAAAACGCATCAGTAAACGCGCTTGGCCGGTTTGATGTATTCCACGCTCAAAGGCTTGGTGTGTACCGGTTTGTAGGACAAGGTATTGGTATCCGAATGATACAGCGTGTGTTTCATCCAGTTTTCGTCATCACGCTCAGGATGGTCGTCTGAAGCGTGCGCGCCGCGTGATTCTTTACGTGCTTCAGCAGACACCAAGGTCGCTTTTGCCACTTCAATCAGGTTATCCAATTCCAAAGCTTCGATACGCGCGGTATTCCACACTTTGCTCTTGTCTTTGATTTCAGTACGTTTCACGCGCTCGGCAATCGCCATGATTTCTCGAACGCCTTTGCTCAGAATCTCATCAGTACGGAACACGCCGGCGTGCAGTTGGACAGAGCGTTGCAGCTCGCGACGCAACGCATCAACGTTTTCGCCATCAGTTTGATTATCCAAACGTTCGATACGTTGGCGGGTCAGCTCGCCCGCATCCGCAGGCAGAGGTTTCCAATCGCTTTGCTCTTTGATGAATTTAATCATGCTGTCGCCGGCAGCTTTACCGAATACCACCAAGTCAAGCAGGGAGTTGGTACCCAAACGGTTCGCACCGTGCACGGAAGCACAAGCGCACTCTCCCGCTGCGTACAGACCTTTCACCGGCACTTCATATTCATCGCCTTGCGGAACAACGACTTCACCATGATAGTTGGTCGGAATACCGCCCATCATGTAGTGGGTAGTCGGCACGACGGGAATCGGGTCTTTAATCGGATCGATACCGGCAAACTGAATGGAAATCTCACGGATGCCCGGCAGTTTTTCCATAATTTTTTCGGCACCGATATGGTCGATTTTCAGCAAAACATGGTCTTTGTTTTTGCCGCAACCGCGACCTTCGTAGATTTCCATCGCCATTGCGCGAGAAACCACGTCGCGCGAAGCCAAGTCTTTTACGGTCGGTGCATAGCGTTCCATAAAGCGCTCGCCGTCGGCATTCAACAGAATACCGCCCTCACCGCGCACGCCTTCGGTAATCAACACGCCTGCACCTGCCACACCGGTCGGGTGGAATTGCCAGAACTCCATGTCTTCCAACGGAATGCCTGCACGAGCGCAAATACCCAAACCGTCGCCGGTATTCATATAGGCATTGGTAGAAGACGCATAAATACGACCGCCACCGCCGGTAGCAAACATCACAGCCTTAGCATGGAAAATGTAAACTTCGCCGGTTTCCATTTCCATAGCGGTAACACCGACGACATCACCATTCTCATCACGAATCAAATCTTGCGCCGTCCATTCCACAAAGAATTGCGTATTGGCACGGACGTTTTGTTGATACAGCGTATGCAGCATCGCATGACCGGTACGGTCGGCAACCGCGCAAGCACGTTCTACCGCGCGCTTGCCGTGTTCGGCAGTATGCCCGCCAAAAGGACGCTGATAAATTTTGCCGCTTTCCACGCGGTCAAAAGGCATACCCATGTGTTCCAACTCAATCACCGCTTCAGGCGCGGCGCGACACATAAACTCAATCGCGTCTTGGTCGCCTAGCCAGTCAGAACCTTTCACGGTATCGTACATGTGCCAGTCCCAACGGTCTTCTTGCACATTACCCAGCGAAGCAGAAATACCGCCCTGCGCCGCTACAGTATGCGAACGGGTCGGGAACACTTTAGACAAAACGGCACAATTCAGACCGGATTTGGATAATTGGAGGGCTGCGCGTAAACCTGCACCACCACCGCCGACAATCACGGCATCAAACTTGCGAACAGGAAAACCCATACTTACCCCCAAATTACTTTAACTGAATACACCAAGCAGCCGACCAACCAAACGATGGTGGCAACCTGCAAAAACAAACGCACACCGAAGGGTTTGATATAGTCCATCCACAAATCGCGGATACCCACCCAAGCGTGCAAAAATACGGCGATAAAGCTGACCTGGGTGAACACTTTCACCCAAACTTGATCGAAAAATACCTGCCATGCCGAATATTCTTTAGGCAGGGTAAACAGAATCACTAAAAGTGCGACGGTATAAATCAACATGATAACCGCAGTCGCACGCTGCATCGCCCAATCGCGCAAACCGTAATGGGCACCGGTCAATTTACGCTCTACCATAACAACGCTCCCAAAACGACGGTCAACACCAAAGCGGCGGCAAACACCAATTTGGCGGTATTGCGCGCAGTATTCAGCTCAAGGCCTTTGTGTGCATCTAAAAATAAAAAACGGATACCGGCGAGAAAATGGTGCAGATAAGCCCACAACACGCCGATTAAAATCAACTTGACCAAAGGATTGGAAACGATGGCACGGTAAGTTTCAAACGCCGACTCGCGGCTCAACGTACCGGACAGGAGATACAGCAAAACGGGAAGCATTATAAATAATCCTACCCCGCTGATGCGGTGCAAGATGGAGACAATTCCCGGTATAGGCAACCGTATATTGGGAATCTCCAAAAAGACAGGACGCGGTTTGACGGACATAGCCAGTTCCTCTGTATTTTTTTATCAGCTCAAAACCAATAACTCAAATTACATCGAGTTACATAAACTATAATTTACCTGTTTTATCCGATTTTGAACAGTCTAATTTATAAACAATCTAATAAATTTTACCAAAAAACATCATAAACTGTACCAATAACAATAAACATCTCTATTAATACTTAAACCAACATTTTTTCCACTACCGCTTAATCAGTTTCGCACAATCTCACACCATCAAAATAGTATTAATATCCTGTTTCTTGTGATAAAAATATGAATTAATATCATTTACCAACGCATCCACAAGCAAAACAACCATAACCTTATGGGATAAAACGTTGCATTCAAAACAAAATTTCAACAGGCAACTTTTCAGACGACCTTCTTATTTTTCTATTACAAAACTGCAATATTTTAGTGAATAAAGATTTGCGTCATACGTCATATCGATGGTGTGATTTCTACTAATACCTTCAAAAAGACAGCGCTGCAACCATAGCGGAATGATACGGGCTTCAGACAAACAGCTGATTGACGCTATTCATAAATTAAATGACACAGCTGAAGTGCTGAAGTAGATCTCATTGCAAATAAAAGTGCGGTTAAAACGTTCAACATTTTTAACCGCACTTTTTGTTTCTAACAATTAACCTATTTAATCACACCACACGCCATGCGTGCACCGCCACCACCAAGCGGAGCAGGATGATCGGAATGATTGTCGCCACCAACGTGGATCATAATAGAATGACCACGAACTTCATTAAGGTGTTTGATGCGTGGCGCAAGAACCGGATTGGTGGCTGTGCCGTCGTGTAATACGGTTAATGCAGGCAAATCGCCTAAGTGGGCATCATCTTGCCATGGGAAACCGTGTTTTTTGGTTTCTTTCGGATCCCAGTGGCCGCCGGCGCCCAAGCCTGCAGTCAGTTTACCGTCTTTTTCTTTCGGCTCACAGCTTGGGTTTTGATGAATGTGAAAGCCATGCAACCCAGCTTCTAATCCGCTCAAGTTTGGAGTAAAGACCAAACCGTACTTGGATTCGGTAATCGTTACAGTGCCTACATCTTTATTACCATTAACCGGGTCAAGTTGTTGCACTTTCACTTTAATAGAAGCACCGGCAGGTATCATGTGGTCATGTTTGTGTTCATGCGCATTGACCACTCCCGCAGCACAGATTGCACTGATACCAACAGCTACGAGTGTTTTAAATTTCATTTATATCTCCTTTTTATGTCAAATTTATGTCAAAGCCCCTTTGTATTCTAAACAAAATGGGGAGTAAATCGAGTATTTTTAAGATGTTATTAGCTATCAAAGCCATTTGATTTTTCTATCTTTCCCATTAATCGAAATAATATTTATTTATAATATGAAACAGCTACGATAAAGAAGTAGTCAACCATAATTTTTGCCTCGTTTAGGCAAAACTGACATTTCTTTGCCTTACTCCGCTTTATACTGTGCCCGCATTACGGCAAACCCTTTCCACTCAATTACTGCGAGGCTTGTTATGAAACATTCCGAAGAAAAACAATACACCCAGTCTTCCGATCCAGAAAACTTTATCCCAAAATTCAGAAGGCGTAATTTGGACAAAACGGGCTTTCTCAACAAACTCGCCCGTTTTGCAGGTCGATTAGGCGAACCCATCGTCCGTCAGTTGTATGCGCTGTATTATCTTTGGGACTCCCCGCACACACCCAGACGCGCCAAGATGATTATTGTCGGTGCATTGGTTTACTTCCTCAGCCCTATCGACAGCATCCCCGATTTGCTGGGTCCATTGGGATTCAGCGACGATATTGCCGTTATTACTTTGGTGTATAGCCAAATGAAAACCTACCTGACCGAAGACATTAAAGAACGGGCAAGAGTCGCAACCGAAAAACTGCTGCGTAAGACATCATAAATATCCACATCAAAAACAAAAGGTCGTCTGAAAATTTTCAGACGACGGCGGATTCGCATTTGAAGTGCAACTTTCCATAACAGAAAAAGGCCAGTATGCGGTAGCATACGGCCTTTCCTGCAAGAAAGATTGCCATGAGCTACACACAACTGACCCAAGACGAACGATACCA